>NZ_JAALDW010000033.1:0-9886 GCF_014145055.1 Dietzia sp. DQ11-38-2 | reverse complement strand
CGGACCGGCCGATCCGCCACACGGAGTCGGTCACCGTCTGGTTGTCCTGCGGCGGCTGGGTGTTGGCCATGGCGAACACAGCGGTGTATCCGCCTCGCGCCGCGGCTGCCGACCCGGTGGCGACGGTCTCGGTGTCCTCGCGTCCGGGTTCGCGGAGATGGGTGTGGAGGTCGACGAACCCGGGCAGCAGGACGGCGCCGCCCAGGTCGTGGACCTCCGCGTCACCGGGCAGGTCGGCGCCGGCGTCGGGCCCGATCGCGGCGACGAGCCCGTCCCTGACCAGCACGTCGACGGGGTCGCCCTCCCCGTAGGGCCGGACCCGGCGCAGTAACAGGGTCGGGTGGTGGTGGGCGTTCACTCGGGGTTTCCTTCCGTTCCGACGAGGGTGTGGAGCAGTATCGACATCCGCACGTGGACTCCGTTGGTGACCTGTTGGAGGATCGCCGCGGACGGCGCGTCGGCCGTGTCGAAGCCGATCTCCATCCCCCGGACCATCGGGCCGGGATGGAGGACGACCGCGTTCTCGCGCAACCGGGCCGCGCGGGCGGGTCCCAGGCCGTAGCGCACCGCGTACTCGCGGGCGGACGGGAAGAAGCCGCCGTTCATCCGTTCGGCCTGCACGCGCAGCATCATCACCGCGTCCGCGCCAGGCAGTTCGTCGTCGAGGTCGGTGGACACCCTGACCGGCCAGTGTCCGACGCCCACCGGGAGCAGGGTGGGCGGGGCGACCAGTACGACCTCGGCGCCGAGGGTCGACAACAGCAGCGCATTCGACCGCGCGACCCGGGAGTGCAGGATGTCGCCGACGATCACCACGCGGCGGCCCTCGATCCCCCCCAGACGTTCCCGGATGGTCATCGCGTCGAGCAGAGCCTGGGTCGGGTGCTCGTGCATCCCGTCACCGGCGTTGATGACCGAGGGGCCGGCGCCTCCGGGGGCCACCCACCCGGCGATCTGGAGGGCCGATCCCGAGGCCGGATGGCGGACGATGAGCGCGTCGGCCCCTACGGCGGTCAGCGTCATGGCGGTGTCACGGAGGGATTCGCCCTTCTGCACCGAGGAGGCGCTCGCGGAGACGTTGATCACGTCGGCACTCATCCACTTTCCGGCGGTCTCGAAGGAGACCCGGGTCCGCGTGGAGTTCTCGTAGAAGACGGTCAGCACGGTCTTGCCCCGGAGGGTCGGGAGCTTGCGCACCTCGCGGCCGAGGAGCGCCTCCTTGAGACGGTCCGCCTCGTCGAGGATCGACAGCGCCGCGTCGCGGTCGAGATCGGCGGCGGAGAGGAGATGCTTCACAGGGTGTCCTCCGGAGTCGGCCGACGCAGGACCACAGTGTCGACCCCGTCCGTCTCCACGAGTCGGACGGAGACGCCCTCCTCACGCGAGGTGGGGACGTTCTTGCCCACGTAGTCGGCACGGATCGGCAGTTCTCGGTGCCCGCGGTCGACCAGGACGGCGAGTTGGACGCGCGCGGGCCGCCCGAGGTCTCGGAGCGCGTCGAACGCCGCCCGGATGGTGCGGCCGGAGAACAGGACGTCGTCGACCAGGATCACGGTCGCCCCGTCGACCCCGTCCGGCGGGACCGTGGTGGGGCTCATGGGGCGGTGCGGTCCCCCGGCGAGGTCGTCCCGGTACAGGGTGACGTCCAACGAGCCGGCGTGCACCGCGGCTCCGCTGAACTCGCGGATGCGCTCGGCCAGCCGATGGGCGAGGGGCACCCCGCGGGTCGGGATACCGAGCAGGAGGACGGGACCCGAATCCGGGGAGTCCGCGGCCGTGCGTTCGATGATCTGATGGGCCAGTCGGGACACCGTCCTGGCGACGTCGTCAGACGTGAAGAGTGAAACCGAGGTCGACTCCGGACCGTCAGTACTCACCGATCACCACCTCCTTGTCCGCCTCTCTGGACGGCTCGTTAAAGGGATAGCTTTCGGGTTGAACCCTATCAGTCCCCGGCCCCCGGCCCCGGCGGGTCGGGGGTGGGCTCCGACACGTGCGCGGTCGGCGCCGGATCGAGCGAGGACACCGCGCGTTCGGCGGCCCGGATGTGCTCGGCGAGACCGGCGACGCGGTCGAGGACGGCGTTGACGTAGGGAACCGACTTCTCGGCCGACAGGTCCGAGATCAGCAGCACGGACTGGTCGATCACGATCGCCGCGTCCACGTCCTCGGTCCCGAACAGCAGCTCCCACGCTCCCGCCCGCAGCACCGCCCGGTCCACGGCCGGCAGGCGCTCGAGGGTCCAGTCCCGCAGGTGCTCGGAGATCATCGAGTCGAGACGGTCCAGCCGCTGCGCCACGCCCGTGACGATCTCCATGGTGTACGACGCCACGTCGTGGAACTCCTGCGACTCCTCGCCCATCCGCCGGCGCTCCTCCGCGAGTGCCACCACATCGGCGTCGCGGAGTTCCGCCTCGAACAGCAGGGCCACCGCTCGCTTGCGCGCACGGAATCTCGATCCCCGGCGCCGGTGATCTGCCTCGTCCGCCATGGTCAGTCGTTCACCCGGCTGAGGTACCGGCCGTCGCGGGTGTCGATGCGGAGCTTGTCGCCCGTGTTGATGAACAGCGGGACGTGGACCTCGGCACCGGTCTCGAGTGTGGCGGGCTTGGTGCCGCCGGTCGACCGGTCACCCTGGAGACCCGGATCGGTGTGCTGGACCACCAGGTCCACCGCGACGGGCATCTCGGCGAACAGCGGCACGCCCTCGTGCATCGAGACCTGGACGCTGGTGTTCTCCAGGAGGAAGCGGGCACCGTCCCCCATCACGGCGGGCGAGACGTTGATCTGCTCGAAGTCCTTCTCGTCCATGAGGACGTAGTCCTCCCCGTCGCGGTATAGAAAGGTCATGTCGCGGCGGTCCACCGTCGCGGTCTCCACCTTGACCCCGGCGTTGTAGGTCTTGTCGACGATCTTGCCGGAAACGACGTTCTTGATCTTCGTGCGGACGAAGGCGGGGCCCTTACCCGGCTTGACGTGCTGGAACTCCTGGATCTGCCACAGGTTCCCCTCCTCCTTGAGGACGAGGCCGTTCTTGAAATCGGCGGTGGACGCCATGGTCGGTTCTCCTTCGCGAGTCGTCGGCGGGCGGCAGTGGACCGGCGCCGCGCGGATGTTCTGTGGGACGGCGGCTCAGAGCACGGTCAGCGCCGTCGACGTGGTGGTCAGGGATCTACCGCTCCCGCCGGTGACGGCCACGGTGTCCTCGATTCGGATCCCGCCGAGCCCGGGGAGGTAGATCCCCGGCTCGATGGTGATCACATCGCCGTCGGACAGTGTACTCGCGGACCTGGTGGACACCGCGGGCGCTTCGTGGACATCCAGTCCCACGCCGTGACCCAGCGAATGGCCGAAGTGCTCGCCGAACCCCGCGTCGGAGATGATGCCCCGGCTCACGCCGTCGAGTTCCCCGCAGGCCAGTCCCTCCCGAACCGCGGACACACCGGCGCGATGCGCGCGACTGACCACCTCGTAGGCGTCGAGGAGCCTGTCCGCGGCGCCCGCGAACGCCACCGTGCGGGTGCAGTCCGAGGCGTAGCCGGAGACGGTCGCACCGAAATCGACGACCACGAGATCGCCGGGGGCGAGCCGCCTGTCCCCCGGGACGTGGTGCGGGAACGCCCCGTTGGGACCCGAGGCGACGATGGTCTCGAACGCGACGCCGTCCGAACCAGCCCGTCGCATGGCGTGTTCGAGGTCCGCTGCGACCTCACGCTCGCTGCGGCCCGGGGCGAGTACGCCGTGGGCGAGCACATGGGTCCAGGCGTCGTCGACGACCCGGCAGGCACGCTCGATGAGACCGATCTCGACACTGTCCTTCGTCCTCCTCACCCGCTCCACCACGCCACTGGTCTCGACGAGCGGCGCGTCCGCGGCTCCGAGGTCGGCGAGCACCCGCCGCAGCGCGCTCGCCGCGGACAGGGTCATCGCGTCCGCCTCGACCGCCAACGGCGCGTCGGCGGGTCCGCGTCGACGTCCGAGAACCCCCGCGACGTACTCGCGCGAGATCACGTGCCCGACATCCGGGGCCTGCTCGACGACCTGGAGTTCGTACCGCGAATCCGTGCACAGGACGGCCTCGCCGTCGTCCTCCACCAGAACGGCCCCCCCGGACCCGCGGAACCCGGTCAGGTAGGCGATGTTCCGGGGGTCGGTCACGAGGAGTGCGGCAGCGCCCGCCTCCGCGGTCGCGGAGGCGACTGCGCGCCGACGGTCCGCCAGCCGGTCACTCACAGCAGCACCCCGCCGCCGCTGGGCTTGTTACCCTCCGAGATCGCGGCGTAGGCCGCGGTCATGAGGGACGGGTCGGGAGCCTCCATCCGTGCCGGACGGGCCAGTCCGTCGAGGACCACCAACCGGAGGAATCCGGAGTGGTTCTTCTTGTCCCCGGACATCAGCTCGAGCAGCCGGGGGAAGGCGTCATCGTGGTATCCGGTGGGCAACCCCAGGGAGGACAGGATCGACGCGTGTCGGTCCGCCGTCGCGTCGTCCAGACGCCCCGCCAGCCGGGCAAGCTCCGCCACGAAGCACATCCCCACGCTCACGGCCGCCCCGTGCCGCCAGCGGTACTGCTCACGGCGCTCGACCGCGTGCCCGAGTGTGTGACCGTAGTTGAGGATCTCCCGGGGACCGGACTCCTTCAGGTCCCGGCCCACCACGTCGGCCTTGACCTGGACACTGCGTCGGATGAGGTCGACGATCGTCTCCCCGGTCGGGTCGAGCGCGGCCTGCGGGTCCGCCTCGATGAGGTCGAGGATCCCCGGGTCCGCGATGAAACCGCACTTGACCACCTCCGCCATGCCCGAGATCAGCTCGTTGCGCGGAACCGATTCGAGGGTGGCGGTGTCGACGAAGACGGCGGCCGGTTCGTGGAAGCTCCCCACCAGGTTCTTGCCTGCATCGGTGTTGATCCCGGTCTTGCCCCCCACGGCGGCGTCCACCATGGCGAGCAGCGTGGTGGGGATGTGCACCACGCGCACCCCGCGCATCCAGGTGGCGGCGACGAATCCGGCGAGGTCCGTCGCCGCCCCGCCGCCCAGGCTCACCACGGTGTCCTTGCGGCCCAGCCCGATCTTGCCGAGCACGTCCCAGCAGTACCCCGCCACGGCGAGGTCCTTGCCGGCCTCCGCGTCGGGGATCTCGACGCGGTGCGCGTTGACGCCGGCGGCGGCGAGTTGCTCCCGCAGCAACTCGGCGGTCTGCGTCAACGGCGGCTGATGGAATATCGCCAGGTTCCGCGACTCCGAGCACGCCTCGAGGATCTCCGGCAACAGTCCGCGGCCGATCACCACCGGATAGGGGGCGGCGGACCGCACATCCACCACCACGGGCTCGGTGGTGTCTCGGTCTCGGTTCATGAAGGACTCCCGCTCATCGTTCGACTGATCTCACTTCTCGCCGGACTCACGATCGGTCCGCCGCGCTGCGCGCGTGCGGGTCACCGGACTCGAGTCTGTCGACGATCTCCGTCACCACCTTGCCCGAACTCCTGCGCTCGGTGCTCACGGTCGACCACGCGACCTCCCGGTAGAGCGGCGCCCGCTCGGTCAACAACGCCTGGTACCGCGCCGTCACGTCACCGCCGGCGAGGAGTGGGCGACCGGCGCCCCGGGACCTGCGCACCCCCTCGGCCACCCCGATCGTCAGATGGATCACGCGGTGACCGCGGAGCCGGCCGCGGGTGGTCGCCGACAGCACGGCACCGCCCCCCAGCGAGAGGACCCCGCTGAAGGTCTCCAGCGCCTCCCCCACGACCCTCTCCTCGATCGCGCGGAACGCGGGTTCACCCTCCTCCGCGAAGATCTCGGGAATCGACCGCCCCTCGGCCTCCTCGATCATCTGATCGGCATCACGGAACGGAACGTCGAGCCTGCGGGCCAGCTTGCGCCCGATGGTCGTCTTGCCGGCACCCGGCGGACCCACCAGGACGGCGACCGGCCGTGCCGGGTGGTTCATGCCGGATCCGAGTCCCAGTCCAGTCTCGCCGCCACGGCGTCGAGGTACCCTTGCGCGTTGCGCCGGGTCTCCGACACCGAGTCCCCGCCGAACTTCTGCAGGACAGAGCGTGCGAGGACCAGCGCGACCATGGATTCCGCGACCACCCCGGCGGCGGGGACCGCGCAGACATCGGAGCGCTGGTGGATGGCGGTGGCGCCGGATCCGTCCGCCATGTCGATGGTGCTCAGCGCGCGCGGCACCGTGGAGATGGGTTTCATGGCGGCGCGGACCCGCAGGACCTGCCCGTTGGTCATCCCGCCCTCGAGTCCACCCGCGCGGTTGGTACGGCGTTCCACGCCGTCGTCGCCCCGCACCATCTCGTCGTGCGCGACGCTGCCCCGGCGACGCGCGGTCTCGAAACCGTCGCCGACCTCGACCCCCTTGATCGCCTGGATCCCCATGAGGGCTCCCGCAAGCTGGGCGTCGAGGCGCTCCTCGCCGGACACGTGCGAACCGAGTCCGATGGGCAGCCCGTGGACGACCACCTCGACCACGCCCCCGAGCGTGTCCCCGGCCTTCTTGGCGGCCTCGATCTCGGCGATCATGGATTCCCCGCTCGCGGTGTCGAAGGCACGCACGGGACTCTCGTCGATGACCGGCAGGTCGGCGAACGTGGGTTCGGGCCCGGTGTAGGGATCGGAGGCGCCGATGGAGATCACGTGCGAGAGGACCTCCACGCCCAGGACCTCACGCAGCACCGCCCGCGCGACCGTCCCCGCCGCGACCCTGGCCGCGGTCTCGCGTGCGCTGGCGCGTTCCAGAACCATGCGGGCGTCGTCGAAGTCGTACTTCACCATCCCGGCGAAGTCGGCGTGGCCCGGGCGAGGTCTGGTGAGGGTGGCCGCGCGGGCCTTGTCCTCGATCGCATCGGGGTCGATGGGATCCGCCGACATGATCGTGTCCCACTTGGGCCACTCGGTGTTCCCGACCTCGATCGCCACGGGCGAGCCCATGGTGCGACCGTGGCGGACGCCGGCCAGCACCCTGACCGCGTCGGCCTCGAACTTCATCCGGGCGCCGCGGCCGTAGCCCAGGCGGCGACGGGCGAGCTGCGCCGCGATCTGGTCGGTCGTCACCTCGACACCCGCGATGACGCCCTCGACGATCGTCACCAGGGCCTGGCCATGCGATTCTCCGGCGGTGGTCCACTTCAGCACGTCGCCGATCATCCCACGTCCGGGTCCCACCCGGCACATCAGGCCCGCCGGGCCGCCGGCGTCCGGGTGCGCGAGGCGACCGAGGCCCGGTGCGGGGTGGTACCGGTGAGTCGCCGGAACGCGTGGATGAAGCTCGACGCCTCGGCATATCCCAACCGGATGGCGACGTCCTCGACGGACAGCAGACCGGTAGCCAACATGCGGTCTGCCAACTCGACCCGGACGTCGTCCAGCAGGCGTTGGTAGGAGGTGCCCTCCTCCGCCAGACGCCTCCGCAACGTCCGTGGACTCACCCCCAGTTCGGCGGCCACCGACGACATGGGTGCCCCCTGGGAGAGACGTCCGGTGATGGCGACGCGGACCCGGCTGCTCACCGGCCCGCGGTTTCGTCGGGTGGCGGCGAGGTCTCTGCAGAGCGCCTCCGCCACCGCCACCGTGGCGGCACTGCCCTGGGGGAGCGGACTGTCGAGGTGGGCGGCGTCGAATACGGCCGTGACCCCGACCCCGCCCTCGGACGACGACGCCACCGGCCCCAGTCGTTCACCGTAGGCCTCGAGGGTGGGCGCGGATCGGCCACCGCGGAACACGACCTCGGTGAAAGGCAGGCCGCCGGGGACGAGGTCGCCGAGAACGGAGTGGATCGCGAAGAGATCCCTGTCCACCAGGAACTCGCGGACGTCCCCCGGAAGGGTCGTGCCCCCCAGGCGGGCCTCGATCCGGTCCCCGGTCGTCTCCACCGCGATCGTGCTGAAGATGTAGCTCAGGTCGATGAAGCGCAGTGTCGTGGCGATCACCTCGCGGAGTGTGGGGCTGGACAGCAGGGCGTATCCGAGGATCCCGAAGGTCGTCAACCGGTAGGCGGACCCGACCTCGGCGGCGAGCGCGGGACGGTGTCCCGCGGCCGTCCGGAGGTTGCGGATCGCGGCCAGCTCGCTCTGCGGCGCCACCAGCAGGTCGGGGTTCGCCAGGTCAGTGGGGCTCAGCCCGACCCCGCGCAGGATCGCCCCCGCCTCGATGCCGAGAGCGCCGCCCGCCTCGACGAGTACACCGATACCGGTGGCCGATCGGGGGAAGTCCCAGTGCGGCACGGCGGGATCCTCCCAGGAGTTCATGGCCGGAATTATGGATTATCAGGCCGGGAAAGTCTGTGGCCACGCCGGGCCGGCGTCATACGGTCTCATCATGACTCCTTCCCCCTCCCCCACGCAGACCACGCGACGGCGACCCCGGGTCCTCATCATCGGCGCGGGATTCGGCGGCCTGGGTGTCGCCTACGAACTCACCCGTGGCGACCTCGCCGACGTGACGATCCTCGAGAAGGCCGACGACGTGGGCGGGGTGTGGAGGGACAACACCTACCCGGGAGCGGCGTGTGACGTGCCGTCGAACCTCTACTCGTACTCGTTCCACCGCAAGACCGACTGGGGCCGTCGCTACGCGGAGCAACCCGACATCCTCTCCTACATCCGTGAGACCGCAGACCGGTTCGGTCTCCGTGACAAGGTGCGCACGGGGACCGAGGTGACCTCGGCGACCTTCGACGAGGACACCGCCACGTGGACGGTCCTCACCGACTCCGGCGACACCTTCGAGGCCGACGTCCTGGTTCCGGCCGTCGGCCAGCTGTCCCGGCCGGCCTACCCGGACATCCCGGGGCTCCAGACGTTCGCGGGGCCGTCATTCCACTCCGCTCGGTGGCGTCACGACGTCGACCTCACCGGCAAGCGGATCGCCGTTCTCGGGACCGGGGCCTCGGCGATCCAGTTCGTCCCCCGCATCCGCGAGGCCGCCTCCCATGTGACGGTCTTCCAGCGCTCGGCGCCGTGGGTGGTGCCCAAGCCGGACCGGGCCTACACCGACACCCACCGTGCCGCCTTTGCCCGGGTTCCCGGCCTGATCCCCGCGATGCGCGGTGCCATCTGGGAGACCACCGAGGCGATCGGCCTGGCCCTGACCTCCGCGCGGCCGCTGGCCCGGATCCTGAGCGGGCTGGCCAGAGCCAATCTCAGGCTGACCGTCAGGGATCCCGCGTTGCGAGCCGCGCTCACCCCGACCGAGCCGATCGGGTGTAAGCGGATGCTGTTCAGCAACGGGTGGTACCCCGCGCTCGCCCAGCCGGACGTCGACGTGGTGACCGACGGCATCGCCGAGGTCGTGCCCGACGGCATCGTCACCGTGGACGGACAGCTGCACCCCGCCGACGTCATCATCTACGGCACCGGTTTCAAGGCCACCGAGTTCCTGGCACCCATGACCGTGCGAGGGCGAGGGGGACGGGACCTGCACGAGCAGTGGCGTGAGGGCGCCCGCGCCTACCTCGGGATGGCCGTGCAGGGTTTTCCCAACATGTTTCTCGTCTACGGCCCCAACACCAATCTCGGGAGCAGTTCGATCATCCTCATGATGGAGCAGCAGGCCCGCTACATCCGCCAGATCGTCGAGGGACTGGCCGAGGCGGATCGGCCGGCGGCCCTCGAGGTCCGCCGGGAGGTCGACGACGCCTACGACGCCGAGATCATGCGGCGTCTCGACGACTCCGTCTGGAGCGGATGCGACTCCTGGTACCGGGTCGGCTCGGGACGAGTCACCACCAACTGGCCCGGACTGGTCCACGAGTACCAGCGGCGGACCCGGACCGCGGACACGTCCGACTACGAGACCGTGACGGCACGTCGCCCGGACGTGGCGACGACGGCCGGTTAGGGCACCGCGCGACGGGGGCGCCGCCGCCG
>NZ_JAALDW010000326.1:1006-2050 GCF_014145055.1 Dietzia sp. DQ11-38-2 | reverse complement strand
TCCCGCACCGTCCTCGACGTCCGGCGCATCGCCCGCGCCCACCGGGGCGCCCGGGCGACCGTGGGACGGATCGTGCCCACCCCCGGCGGCACCAACGTCATCGCCTCCCGGGTCGATCTGTGGCTGGACGTGCGCCACCCCGACGACGCCGTCACCGCTCGGATGGTCCACGAGATCGCGGAGGCGGCGTCGGTGGCGGCCGCGCGCGAGGGCTGCGGGAGCTCGATCGTGCAGGAGTCGCTCAGCGGCTCGGTGACCTTCGACCCGGTGTTCCGTGACCGGCTGCTCGACGATCTGCCCGGGGTCCCCGTCCTGGCCACGGGGGCGGGCCACGACGCCGGTGTCCTGGCCGCGCACGTCCCCACCGCGATGCTGTTCGTCCGCAACCCCTCCGGGGTGTCGCACTCCCCGGAGGAGCACGTGGAGGACGCCGACGCCGAACGGGGCGCCGAGGCGTTGGCCGACGTTCTTTCCGACCTGCTCACCTGCGATGACCTCCCGGCTCCCGACGCCGCCTGACCCACACACCACGAGAGAGTGATCCCCATGACCGACACAGCGCACCCGGCCGAGACGGCTCAGCGGGCCGAGACAGTGAAGTTCCTCGTGATCGGCGGGGGACTCGAAGGGTTGTCGATCGCCTGGAACCTGGCCGAGCGCGGCGAGACCGACGTCCTCGTCGTCGAGAAGGACACCCTGTGTTCCGGTATGACCGGAAAGTCCAGCGGCATCGTCCGCTGCCACTACGGTTCGCCCACCATGGCGGCCCTGAGTTGGCACAGCATCCCGGTGTTCGAGAACGCGACCGAGCTGCTGGGCGACGACATGGCGTTCCGCCAGTGCGGATACGCGGTGATCGTCGGCGAGGAGAACGTGATCCCGCTGCGCGCGAACGTGGCCATGCAGCAGAGCCTGGGCATCGAGACCGAGCTCATCGCGCCGGACCGGATGGCGGAGCTGTGGCCCGGCCTGAACGTCGACGACGTGGCCGCGGCGGCATGGGAGCCACGCGGCGGTCGCGGGGAGGCGTACATGACGGGGATG
>NZ_JAALDW010000326.1:0-982 GCF_014145055.1 Dietzia sp. DQ11-38-2 | reverse complement strand
TCCCGCCGACACGGGGTCCGGGTTCGCCAGAGCACCCGGGTCACGTCGCTGCTGCGGGGGCGGGGCGACCGGGTGGTGGGAGCCGAGTTCGCGGACGGCACCACGGTGCACGCCGAGCAGGTGATCCTCGCGACCGGGGTGTGGGCGCCGCAGCTCGGCGCCACCGTCGGTCTGGACCTGCCCGTCCGGGCCCAGCGCGCGCAACTGGTGCTGGTGGATCAGGGCGAACCGCTTCAGCACGTGCCCACGCTGTCGGACCTGGTGGGACTGCAGTACCTGTGCCGCGAGCCCAACGGGGAGATCCTCGCCGGCAACTCCGACCACCACGCACCGCAGTACATCGATCCGGACTCCTACTCCAACCGCGCCGACGACTCGACGATCGAGAAGGTCGTGGAGCGGCTCATGCACCGCCTTCCCGATATGCCGGATCCGGCGATCACCGGCAGCTACGTCGGGGCGTACGACACCACACCCGACTACAACCCGGTGATCGGCCCGTCACCCCTCGACGGGTTGTTCCTGGCGGTCGGCTTCTCGGGGCACGGGTTCAAGATGTCGCCCGCGGTCGGTCGACTGGTCGCGGAGTTGCTGCTCGACGGGACGACGACGATGTCGGGTGTCGACCCGACGGACTGCCGCCTCTCACGGTTCGCCGAGGGCAGGCCCACGATCAGCCTGAACCCGTACGTGGGCGCGGGCGAGATGCGCTGAACCGAGCCCGCCGGCGTCGCCACTCGCCTCCCCGCGGCCGCCCAGCGCCGGTCATCCCGCCCGGATCTCCCCGGTGACGAGGTGCGCCACATGACCGGTCACCCAGATGCCGGTGCCAGGGGCGTCGTCCGACCCGGCCGATATCGCCACGCGTCCCTCGCGGCCGAGCGCGGTGCCCTGTCTGGCGGTGTAGCGCGCGGGCAGCGTGCCGTTGCCGGTGAGCCACACGGCCAACCCCGCCTGGAAACTCCCCGTCACGGGGTCTTCC
>NZ_JAALDW010000325.1:0-1979 GCF_014145055.1 Dietzia sp. DQ11-38-2 | reverse complement strand
AACGAGGTCGGCCGCCCGCACCGCCACGCCGCGGTGCTGGTGCTGTTCTCGGGGTCGGCGCACGCCCCCGGCCCGCGTCCCCCGGAGGATGCCCGCGTGCTGCTCACGCACCGCGCACCGACCCTTCGCAGCCACTCCGGGCAGATCTCGTTCCCCGGTGGCGGGGTCGACGACACGGACAGCGGGCCGGTCGAGGCGGCCCTGCGCGAGGCGTGGGAGGAGACGGGACTGGAGAGCGACGGTGTGGACGTGCTCGCGGTGCTGCCCGAGTTGTACATCCCCGTCTCCAACTACTCCGTCGCCCCGGTGCTGGCCTACTGGCGGGAGCCGATGGAGGTCTCGTCGGTGGATCCGGCCGAGACCGCGAGGGTGATGACGGTGCCGGTGGGGGAGTTGCTCGACCCCGCCAATCGCTTCCTGCTGCGGCACTCGACCGGGTGGACGGGCCCCGCGTTCCAGCACGAGGACCTGGTGGTGTGGGGGTTCACCGCCGGGATCCTGGCCGCGATGTTCCATTCCGCGGGCTGGGACCTGGACTGGGACACCGATGACGTGCGTGATCTCGAGCAGACCCTGTCGGCCTCCGCGAACGGGGAGCGGCCCTGGCTGTCGGCGGAGGAGGCGCGACGCGAGTCCTCCGATCCGCTGGCGGACAGGACGGTCGCCGGGGTGCCCGGCGCCCGGTCAGGCCTCACCGGCGATGAGGACGAGGAACCGCTCGACCTGCCCGCCGACGAACCCCGGAGGGGGTACCGGTGACGGGCTCGCAGTGGCTCGACATCGCGCTGTACGCGCTCGCCGCGGCGGCCGCGATCTCGGGATGGATCAACGGGGCGGCGGCGTCCGGTTTCGCACTGCTCGGGGTGGCGATCGGCGCCACCTCCGGCCTGCTCGTGGCCCCTCATCTGGTCAGGGAACTCGATTCCCCCGTCGGACGGCTCGCGGCGGGGCTGGCCGTGATCGCGGTGATGGTGCTCATCGGCCAGATCGCCGGCGTGACGATCGGTCGTGCCGCCCGGCGCTACATCTCCGGGGCGGGGGCCAGGGTGCTCGACAGCACCGTCGGAGCCGTGTTCCAGGCCGCGGCGATGCTGCTGGTGGCGTGGTTGGTCGCCATCCCGGTGGCCGCGCAGGAGGGCCCGGGACTGGGCAAGGCGGTACGCGGGTCGTCGGTGCTGGCGAAGATCGACGACGTGGCGCCCGAGCAGATGCAGCGGATCCCCGCGGCGTTCACGTCGGTTCTCGGCACCACCGGGTTCCCCGACATCCTCGGCCCCTTCGGCACGACTCCGCTCCAGGAGGTGCCCCCGCCCGATCCCGTGCTCGCGGGCTCCGAGGTCGTGGCCGCGGTGCAGCCGTCCGTGCTCAAGATCCTGGGCCGCGCCGAGTCGTGCAGTCGCGCCCTGGAGGGCTCCGGCTTCGTGGCCTCCCCCGGACTGGTCATGACCAACGCGCACGTGGTGGCCGGTACGGACTCGGTGAGGGTCGTCGCCGGAGACCGGGAACTCGACGCGGACGTGGTGGTCTATGACCCGGGCGTCGACGTGGCGGTCCTGCGCGTACCGGGTCTCCAGGCCCCGGTCCTGCCCTTCGCCGACCGGCAGGGCCGCAGCGGCGACGACGCCATCGTGGTGGGCTACCCCGGTAACGGCCCCTACCGGCCGGACGCCGCACGCATCCGGGAGAGGGTGACCCTGCGCGGTCCGGACATCTACCGTGAGGCGACCGTCGAGCGCGAGGTGTACATCCTGCGTGGCTCGGTGCGCGAGGGCAATTCCGGGGGGCCGCTGATCACGCCGGCGGGGCAGGTCGTGGGCGTGGTCTTCGGTGCGGCGATGGACGCCGCCGACACCGGGTACGCGCTCACGGTCGAGCAGGTGCTGCCGCAGCTCGAGCGCGGGGTGGACTCGTTGGAGCCCGTCCCCACCGGCAGCTGCGTCGGGGCCCGCTGAGCGCAGACCCCGCCGTGGGCCCGCGGT
>NZ_JAALDW010000324.1:0-3724 GCF_014145055.1 Dietzia sp. DQ11-38-2 | reverse complement strand
GGCCTCACCCCTGCGGCCGGTGCCCAGTCATCCATTCCCGAACCGCTCGGCGCGCTCCCCGGTGCGGGCGCAGGGGTCCCGATCGGCACCCTGCTGGACTACGCGTCGGGCCCGCCGTCGGCCGCGTCCGTCCGGGCGGCCGGTCACATGGGCGCGGTGCGGTACTGCTCGAACCGCCGTCCCGGGGCCGAGTGGATGACCGGCAAGCCGCTCCTGCGTCGTGAGGTCGACGACTTCCGGGCGCACGGACTCAACATGGTCTCCTGTTACCAGTTCGGCAGGGACACCACGGCCGACTGGAAGGAGGGCGCCGCGGGCGGCGACCGCCACGCCCCGATCGGACTCGGTATCCACCGGTCGGCGGGCGGACCCAGCGGTGTGCCCATGTACGTGGCCATCGACGACAACCCCACCCGGTGGCAGTTCGACAACCAGATCGCCCCGTACCTCGAGCGCTGGCGCGTCCACCTGCACGGTGCGGGGATGAAACTCGGCGTGTACGCCAACGCCCCGACCATCGACTGGTGCCGCCAGCGTGGACTGGGCCAGTACTTCTGGCAGCACGACTGGGGCTCCGGGGGGCGCCTCAACCCCAGCGCCACGATTCATCAGCTCCCGATCCGCCAGCAGGTGACGGTCGGGGGTGTGGTCTCGGACCTCAACCGCGTCTACGCGATCGACTACGGCCAGTGGTGGCCGACGGACCCGGCCGCCCTCCTCGGCGCCGCACTGGGCAGCGTGGGCTGAGTCCACTCGCACCACGGCCCACTCGCACCACGGCCCGCTCTCACCACGGCCCGGTCGCAGCGCACGCCCGGCCGGGCGGCGGGTCGCCACCCGGTCCGGCTAGTCGACGGTGATCTCGCCCATCGTCCCCCACTGCTCGCCCTCGGCCGTCGTGTTGATGATCCGCGGGGTGCGCTGGAGATACCGCGCTGCGGAGCCGGTGAACTCCGTGAAGTGGGACGACCCGACGTGTTCGGCGGGAGCGTCCCCGTCCCGGAACGCCTCGCAGAGCAGGAAGGTGGTCGGGGCGTCGGGCGAGCGGTACCAGTCGAACCACAGGTTGCCGGGTTCGGCCCTGGTGGCCTCGGTGAAGTCACGGGTGATCTCGAGCCACGAGTCGGCGTACTCGGGCTTGACGTCGAATACCACGTTGATGAGCATCATGACCCCATCCTGCCCGAGACGGCGGGACCGGTGCGACCGGCGTCGGGTGCCGTGCGTGCCGTACCGGATCGGCGAGGTGACTCGACCAGCAGAGCGGAACGGGCCTACCCTGTACCGGGTGACCATCGAGCTGAGCATCGAGAACCCCTGCGTCCCGCAGACGGAAGCCGACGCCTCCGTCCGTGCCGTGTGGGATCGGTTGTCCGTGGACGCCACGCAGAGCCGCGACGAGCCCCTCATCGCGGGGCTCGTCCTGGATCTGGTCGACGGGTGCGACGATCTGGGGGAATCCCTCGCTCGGCTCGCGGCCTCGCGGATCGCGACCCCCGAGATCGGCCGGCACGTCCTGGAGAAGGAGATCCGGGCGGTCCTGGTCGACCATCCGCACGTGCTGGAGGCGGTCGCCGCGGATCTCGTGGTGAGCTTCGAGCGCAACCCGGCCTATCCCAACTACCTGGTGCCCTACCTGTTCGCCAAGGGTTTCCTCGGGCTGCAGATCCACCGTGTCGCGCACGAGATGTGGAGGTCGGGACGGGTGATGGCGGCCTCGTTCCTCCAGAGTCGGGTCTCCGAGGTCTTCGCCATGGACATCCATCCGGCGGCGCGCGTGGGCTCCGGGATCCTGGTGGACCACGCCACCGGCATCGTCGTGGGCGAGACCTGCGTGATCGGTGACGGCGTCTCGATCCTCCAGGGGGTCACGCTCGGGGGGACCGGCAACGAGGACGGAGACCGCCACCCCAAGATCGGCTCGGGAGTGCTGCTGTCGGCCGGGTCCATCGTGTTGGGCAACGTGCACGTGGGCGACTGCTCGCGGGTGGCCGCCGGATCGGTGGTGCTGGACCGGGTGCCGCCGCACACGACCGTCGCCGGGGTGCCGGCCAAGGTGGTCCGGCGTCATGCGGATTCGTTGGTCCCCGCCGACCAGATGGACCACGACATCGACCCGGCCGCCGAGTAGGCGTCGCGGTCCACTCGGGCGAACGGGATTCGGGCGGAGGGCACTGCATGCGGGTACTCGTGGTCGACGACGAACCGGCGCTCCTCGAGAGCGTCCGGCGTGGGCTCGCCGCCGGGGGATGGGCGGTCGAGACGGCCCCGGACGGGGAGACCGGCCTCGAGATGGCCTCCGAGGGCGACTTCGACGTGGTGGTCCTCGACATCATGATGCCGCGGCGCAGTGGCTACGAGGTGGTGCGCGAGATGCGTCGCCGCGAGATCTGGACCCCCGTGCTCATGCTCACCGCCAAGGACGGGGAGTACGACGAGGCGGACGCGTTCGACCTGGGCGCCGACGACTACCTGGTCAAACCGTTCTCGTTCGTCGTCCTGGAGGCCAGGCTCAGGGCGCTGGTCAGGCGAGGGGCCCCCGAGCGGCCCGTCTCGTTCGTCGCAGGTGACCTCGAGGTCGATCCCGCCGCACGGGAGGTGCGTCGGGGCCCCGAGCGGATACCGGTGACGGCGCGGGAGTACGCGGTGCTGGAGTACCTCATCCGGAACCGGAACCAGGTCGTGTCCAAGCCCCAGATCCTGCGGGCGGTGTGGGATGCCGCGTACGACGGCGACGACAACATCGTGGAGGTCTACGTGGGGTATCTCCGCCGGAAGATCGACACCCCCTTCGGCGCCCGATCGATCGAGACCGTGCGCGGGCAGGGTTATCGACTGGTGGACAGCGCGGTGGCGGGGGCCGAGGGCTGACCGCCCCCGGCCCCCGGCCCCCGGCCCTGATTACTCGGTCAGCGCCAGCGCCTGGCGGTAGGTCAACTTGCCGCCGGTCTGCATGATCGACCGCCGGTAGACCCGTTCCGCGACCACCATCACGGCCCCGGCGGCGATCAGGGTGATCACCGCGGCGATGACCGGCTCCCACCAGTGGGCCGTCCCCTCGACCAGACGGATCGGCATCGTCACGGTCGACATGATCGGCACGTACGAGCCGATCACCTGCCACGTGCCCTGGAGGAACAGTCCCGCGAAGGACGCGATCATGATGAGGGTGAGCAGGGGGGATGAGGTGGACTGGACGTCCTCCGCCCGGGTGGCCAGCGCCCCGGCGACGGCGAACAGGCAGGCCAGTGCCACGAAGCCGATCACGAACAGCACCAGGTACCAGCCCGCGGCGCCGGCTACGGAGGGCAGGAGTGCCGAGTAGTCGGTGAACGTCAGACCGATCAGTCCGATGGCCACGAAGATCGCCATCTGCCCCAGTGCGAGCGCCGTGGCGCCGACGACCTTGCCGACGAGCAGTTGGCGCAACGGGATGGCGGCGGCGAGGATCTCGACGATCCTCGACTGCTTCTCCTCCACGACACTGTTGGCGATGGCGTAACCGAAGAGGATCGCGGCCATGTAGAAGAGGAAGACGAAGACGAACCCGGCGACGAGCTGGACGCCCTCGTTCGCCGCCCCGTCCGGGTCGAGCAGTCGTTCCTCGACGACGGACCCGGCGGTCAGCTCGGAGACGGTGGCGCCCACGGCCGCCGCGTTGCGCTCGAGCGCGTCGGCGGCGACCACGGAACCCACCGCGGCGGCGATGCCGGGGTCGACCCCG
>NZ_JAALDW010000323.1:0-2150 GCF_014145055.1 Dietzia sp. DQ11-38-2 | reverse complement strand
CGCGGCGAGCTCGGCCGGGCCGGGCCACCGCTCGAGCCACGCCCGCCAGACGGGCTCCACGCGGGCGACAGGGGTCTGCTGACTCATGACCTCGCAGAGCAGGATCTCCCACGCACCGACCTCCGGCCCGCGCCAGGGCAGGGGGCGCCCGGCGCGCTCGAACCAGGACAGCAGGGCAGAGGTGTCGACAGAGGTCACCGTGCGCCCGTCAGACCGCGGTGTGCACAATATGAGTCATGCCTCATACCGATCCCATCAAGGCCTGGGCCTCCCTCCGTGACGGTAACCATCGATTCGTCGGGGGCGAGATGCGTCATCCCGGTCAGAATACCGAGCACCGCCAGACCCTGGTCGCCGCGCAGAACCCCAAGGCCGTGCTCTTCGGGTGCTCGGACTCCCGGGTCGCCGCGGAGATCATCTTCGACCAGGGACTCGGGGACCTCTTCGTGATCCGAACCGCGGGCCACATCAGCGATTCGGCGGTGCTCGGGTCGATCGAGTACGCGGTCCACGTGCTCGAGACCCCGTTGATCGTGGTTCTCGGCCACGACAGCTGCGGAGCCGTCAAGGCCACGGTCGACGCGCTCAACACCGGGGAGATCCCTCCCGGTTTCCTGCGGGACGTCGTCGAGAAGGTCTCGCCCTCGATCCTCAACGGGCGTCGCGAGGGACTCAGTGCGATCGACGATTTCGAGGCCCGACACGTCCTCGAAACCGGCCAACTTCTCAAGCAGCGGTCCAAGATCATCAGCGACCGGATCGACGAGGGGAGGTTGGCCATCGTCGGCGTCACCTACAAGCTCTCCGACGGCCACGCGTACCTGCGCAGCGTGTTGGGAGATGTCGACGACATCCCCCACGGCCCGGGTGAGGAGATGATCGCGGTCTAGGGACACGCCGCGAGGGGGATCGGGTGCGGCGCCGACCCGGCTCTAGAGTTGGACCCGTGCACGAACCCCAGGGCTCCCTTCCGCGCGAGGTCTATGTGCGTCGCCGCGTCGCCGCGGTCGCCATAGCGGTCGTCGCGGTCCTGGCCGTGGTGCTGGCACTCTTCCTCGCCTCCAGGGACAGTGGCACGGACACCCAGGACTCGGCGACCGGCGGCGAGGTCGACTCGGCCGAGGCGGCCACCACCACCGAGACCACGACCACGGAGACCACCCGGGACGACGGCGGCGCCTCGCGGGGCCGGTGCGCGGACGAGGACCTGAGCCTGGAGGTCTGGCCCGCCGAGCCCAACGTCGCGGTGGGGCAGGATGTCCGGTTCTTCGTCAACATCCTCAACACCTCCGACACCACGTGCGATCGCGACCTCTCCGAGGCGCCGCTGTCCTTCGAGGTCTACCGTCTGGACACCAACGTCAAGGTGTGGTCGAGCATCGACTGCACCACCCCCCGTGAGGACGACGAGGTGGAGCTCCGCCCCGGTGAGCCCGAGCCCCGCCAGATCGACTGGACCGGCCGCCGTTCCGCGGAGGGCGCCTGCACGGAAGCGGACCGGACCCCTGTCGAGGTCGGCGCCTACCAGGTGTACGCGCTGGTCGGGAACGTCTTCAGCCCGGCGGCCACCTTCAACGTGGTCGAGGGAGGCTGACCCCGGGCGGCGGGCCCCTCTGCCCCTGGGACGACCCCGGCGCTAGGACGACCCCAGGCCGGTCAGCCACTGACGAAGGTGCCTGGCCCAGAGGGCTCCGACGCCCTCCACGTCCGCGAAGTCGGTCTGTTCGGCGGCGAGCAGTGCCGGCACCGAGCCGAATCGCTCCACCAGGGCCGAGATCTGCACGGGTCGGAGCCTGGGGATGTGGGCGAGCATCCGGTGTCCACGTGCGGTGACGTGCTCGTCCAGGTCCTCTGGCTCCGCGGGCAGGCCGAGGCAGCGCGCGACGGGGCCGGGCAGGAGGAGATCGGCGTCACTCAGCGCCGCCAGTCGCTCGAGCCCGGTCGCCACCTGCTCGGCGGTGGGGACCGTGCTCCCTCCCGCGGGATCCACCGCGACGTGGTCGGCGACGAGGCCCCACAGTTCGTTCGGGGTGTCGGCCAGCAACTCCTCGAGCTGGAGTGTGGTCTGGCGCCCGTACTCGCCCATCTCCACCGCGAGCTCGGCGAGTTCGGCACCCAGACGGTCCAGCCGGACCAGCCGTTGGGCCATC
>NZ_JAALDW010000322.1:0-4360 GCF_014145055.1 Dietzia sp. DQ11-38-2 | reverse complement strand
CCGGCGGTGACTCCGGGATCGGGCGAGCCGCGGCCATCGCCTACGCCCGCGAGGGCGCCGACGTGGCGATCTCTTACCTCCCGGAGGAGGAATCCGACGCCCAGGACACCCGCGGCTGGATCGAGGACGCGGGGCGACGGGCGGTCCTCCTGCCCTGCGACCTGCGCGACGAGACCCAGTGTCGGCAGATGGTCCGGGACGCGGCGCAGCAGCTCGGCGGACTGGACATCCTCGTCAACAACGCCGGCTATCAGCACGCGCGCGGCGAGGGTCTGGAAACCATGGACAGCGAGAACATGGACCGGGTCTTCAAGACCAATCTCTACGCGACGATCTGGGCGAGCCAGGAGGCGTTGGACCACCTCGGGCCCGGGTCGTCGATCATCACCACCGCGTCGATCCAGGCTTACCAGCCGGCACCGCCGCTCCTCGACTACGCGGCCACCAAGTCGGCGCTGAACAACCTCACCGTCAACCTCGCCTCCGAACTCGGGTCCCGGGGCATCCGGGTCAACGCGGTCGCCCCCGGTCCCATCTGGACTCCGCTGCAACCGGCCACCCAACCCGGCGAGAAGCTGGAGCAGTTCGGGTCGGACACCCCGCTCGGTCGCGCGGGCCAGCCCGCGGAGTGCGCGGGCGCGTTCGTCTTCCTCGCCTCGCCCTCTGACGCCGGCTACGTCTCGGGCACCGTGCTCGGCGTGACCGGCGGCAAGCCCGTCTTCTAGAGATGGCGGGCTCGACGCGCAGTACGCCCCTGGAGGACTACGCGCTGCTGTCCGACCTGCGCACCGGAGCGCTCGTGTCGCGGGACGGGAGCATCGACTGGCTCTGTCTGCCCAGATTCGACTCCCCCGCCGTGTTCTCGGCCCTGCTCGGTGGCCCGGAGGACGGCCGGTGGTGTCTGTCGGTGGTCGACGGTGAGGTGCTCGACCGCCGGTACATCCCGGAGACCTTCGTGCTCGAGACGACCTGGCGGTCCCCGTCCGGCACCGCCCGGGTGACCGACTGTCTCCTGCGGAGCGAGTCGCAGGGGGACCTGATCCGCCGGGTCGAATGCCTCGACGGCGAGGTGACCGTCGAGCACGACCTGCGCCTGCGGTTCGACTACGCACGGGCCACGCCGTGGACACGGGAGATCGCCAGAGACGGGGGGCACCGAGCGCTGTTGGCGCTGGCGGGGCCCGACGGCATCCTGGTGACCGGGCCGATGCTGCGGTGGCCCGACGAGGACGACGACGAGTCGTCGCCCAACGACGACACTCACGCCCGTACCGACGTGCGCGACGACGAACGGTCACAGGAAGGCGGGCGCGCCCGCCGGCTCGAGGGGACGTTCGACGTCCGCGCCGGAGAGCGGTTGGACTGGGACCTGACCTGGTTCCCCTCCCACGACGACGTGCCCGACCCGCCCGACGCCGAGGAGACCATCGCGGCGACCATCAGCGCCTGGACCGAATGGTCGTCGCAGCTGGAGGTCGACTGCGATCCCCGGCCCGAGGTGACCCGGTCGCTCCTGGTCCTGCGAGCGCTCACCAATCTGGACACGGGCGCCATCGTGGCCGCGCCGACCACCTCGCTACCCGAATACTTCGGCGGGGAGAGGAACTGGGACTACCGCTACACCTGGCTCCGCGACGCGGCCTTCACCATCGAGGTCGTGGTGGCACACGGACTCACCGAGGGCGCCGAGCTGTGGCGGGACTGGCTCCTGCGTGCGGTCGCCGGTGACGTCGACGACGTCAAGATCATGTACGGCGTGGGCGGGGAGCGGCAGCTGATCGAGACGGAGCTCGACCACCTCGACGGCTACGAGGACTCCCGGCCGGTGCGCATCGGCAACGGAGCCGCAGACCAGTACCAGGCCGACGTCGTGGGGGAGGTCATGATCGCCCTGCACGACCTGCGCGAGGCCGGCGTCCACGAGGACGAGTACACCTGGGGACTGCAGAAGGGGCTCCTGCGCTACGCGGAGAGACACTTCGACCGGGAGGACCACGGCATCTGGGAGATGCGCGGGTCGACCCACCACTTCACCCACGGTCGGGCCATGATGTGGGCCGCCTTCGACCGTGGCGTCCGCGCGGTCCAGGACCACGGGCTCGACGGGCCCGTCGAGCGGTGGCGTGACCTGCGGTCCCGGCTGGCCGAGGAGATCGACGAGCACGGATACGACTCCGAGCTGGGCAGCTTCACCCAGACCTACGACAACTCCGAGGTGGACGCCTCCCTTCTCCAGTTGCCCCACACCGGATTCCTGGACTACGACGACCCCCGGATGCTCGGGACGGTGGGGCGCATCGAACGGGACCTCGTCACCGAGGAGGGCTTCGTCCACCGGTATCGGGTCGACAGCGGGATCGACGGCCTGGAGGGCGGCGAGTACCCGTTCGTCCTGTGCACCTTCTGGCTGGTCGAGCAGTACGCCGGGAGCGGCCGCATCGACGATGCGCAGAGCCTCATGGAGACCATGGTGTCCCGGGGCAGCGACCTGGGGCTGTTCTCCGAGGAGTTCGACCCCGGATCCGGCCGCCTGGCGGGGAACTTCCCCCAGGCGTTCAGCCACATCGGGTTGATCCGGGCGGCAGACGCGCTGCAGGCGGCCCGGAAGGCACGAGAGGAAGGCGAACGATGACCACGTACGGGTTCCACGCCTCGCACGAACAGATCCCCCCGGGCAGGTTGTTGCGGGACGTCCAGCAGGCAGAACGGGCGGGCTTCCGGATCGCGATGTGCTCCGACCACTTCTCCCCCTGGTCGACGCGCCAGGGCCATTCGGGCTTCGCCTGGTCGTGGTTGGGGGCGGCACTGGCCACCACCGGCATGACGTTCGGCACCGTCTGCGCGCCCGGTCAGCGCTACCACCCCGCCGTGGTCGCACAGTCGTCGGCGACGCTGGCGGAGATGTTCCCCGATCGCTTCTGGGTGGCCCTCGGCAGCGGCCAGAACATGAACGAGCACATCACCGGCGACAAGTGGCCCGACAAGGCCACCCGGCAGGCCCGCCTGGAGGAGAGCGTCGACGTCATTCGCCGCCTGCACCGCGGCGAGGAGGTCACCCACCACGGTCTCGTCGACGTCGAGAACGCGCGGGTGTACTCGCTGCCGGAGACGCCGCCCCGGATCATGGGACCGGCGCTCACCCCGGAGACCGCCGCGCGGGCGGCGAACTGGGCCGATGGACTCATCACGATCAACGACGACCCGGAGTCGGTCCGGCAGATCGTCCAGTCGTACCGGACGGCCGGGGGCCGGGGTCCTCTCGCGCTCCAGGTCCACGTGGCCATCGAGGACACCATGAGCCGCGCCCGGGAGGTCGCCCGCGACCAGTGGCAGAACCACGCCGTGGACCCCCCGGTCGCCTACGACCTGCCCACCCCCGAGGAGTTCGACCTGGTCGCCCGGTACATCCCCGACGAGAAGATCGAGGAGACCGTGATCGTCACCGACTCGGTCGATCACCTCGTCGCCCGGCTCCGGGAGTTCGAGGAACTGGGATTCGACGAGATCTACCTGCACCACGTCTCCCAGGACCAGCTCGGGTTCCTGGAGTTGGCGGAGCAGGAGCTGCTCCCGGCGCTCGCTCGCGGTTGACCTGAGGACCAGACGACGTAACGTCGCCGTCATGGCCACTGAGATGTTGCACACGTACATGCAGGACCACCACGCCGGGGCCGCCGCCGGGGTGGATCTGTTCCGGCGGGTGGCGAAGGACCACGAGGACCCGGAGATCCGCGAGGTCGTCGCCCGCATCGGTGACGAGACGGAGGAGGACCTCCACAGCCTCGAAGAGCTCATGACCCTGGCCGGAACGGCGCCGTCGGCACTCAAGGACCTCCCTGCGCGCGCCGCGGAGAAGCTCGGTCAACTCAAGCCCAACCAGCGCTTCGCCCAGAGGTCGCCGCTCAGCGATCTGCTCGAGCTGGAGGCGCTCACGATCGCGGTCCGGGGCAAGGAGCTGGGGTTCCGGGCCCTGCTGGACATCGGCGACCCCCGGCTGCCCCAGCCCACCCTGGAGGCGCTGGTGGAGCGCGCGGTCGAGCACGGCGCGCAGCTGGAGAAGCTCCGGCTGAAGTGCACGGGAGCGCTTCGCGAGAGCTGAGCTGGGCTGGGCTGGGCTGAACCCCGGGCGTACCGTCTCGGGAATGAGGTTCTCGCAGGTCGACGTCTTCTCCCCCGTCCCGTTCCGGGGTAACCCCCTGGCCGTGGTCCACGACGCGGACGCACTGTCCGACACGCAGATGGCGACCATCGCCAGGTGGACCAACCTCTCCGAGACCGCCTTCCTTCTCGCACCCACCTCGGCCGGGGCCGACTACCGGGTGCGGATCTTCACCCCCACCGCCGAGCTGCCGTTCGCCGG
>NZ_JAALDW010000321.1:4810-20943 GCF_014145055.1 Dietzia sp. DQ11-38-2 | reverse complement strand
CGGTCGTCGTCCCGGTCGGCGGACTCCTCGCCGGACTGGCGCTGGCCGGCTGCGGCACGGCAGGCACGGAGGGCACACCGGGAGCCGGATCCCGGGAGCACCACGCGACGGCCCGACCGTCCGAGCATTCCCGGGCCGCCGCGCCGCCCTGCGAGTCGCCCCTGGACTCCCTGAGCCAGCGGGAGCGGATCGCGCAGTTGTTCACCGTGGGCGTGAGCTCGATGGCCGACGCCCGGCGGGCGGTCGACGAGCACAACATCGGGGGGATCTTCCTCGGCGGGGATGTCGTGGGTGAAGTCGTCTCCGGCGACGGTCTCGCGCGACTTCAGGAGGACTCGGCGCTACCGCTGCTCGTGTCGATCGACGAGGAGGGCGGTCGCGTGTCCCGCATCGCCCCCTATGCCGGGCCGATGCCGTCCGCCCGCGTCATGGCCGCCACCATGAGCCCCGAGGAGGTCCGGTCCGCGGCGCGGGCGCGCGGTGAGTTCCTCCGTGAGATGGGGGTGACCGTCGACTTCGCGCCGTCTGTCGACGTGTCCGACCAGCCGGACTGGGCGGTGATCGGCGACCGGTCGTTCTCACCCGACCCGGCCCGGGTGGTCAGCTACGCCCGCGCGTTCTCCGCGGGGCTCCTCGACGCCGGGGTGACGCCCGTGTTCAAGCACTTCCCCGGGCACGGCCGATCGTCCGGGGACAGCCACCACGAAGCGGTGACCGTGCCCCCGCTGGATCAACTCGTGCCGCACGATCTCCGGCCCTTCTCCGAACTCGCCGAGACCCCCGGCGCGGCGATGATGCTGGGGCACCAGCAGGTGCCGGGCCTCACCGGTGTCGACCGGCCGGCGTCGCTCTCCCCGGCCGCGTACCGACTGCTGCGTGAGGGGCGCGGGTACGGCGCCCCCGCCTTCGACGGCCCGATCTTCACCGACGACCTGTCCGGGATGCGCGCCGTGACGAACGACTTCCCGCTCCCCCGGGCGGTCACCGAATCGCTCATCGCCGGGGCCGATTCACCGCTGTGGATCACCACCGCCGGGGTCCCCGAGGCACTCGACGCCGTCGAGCGCGCGCTCGCCGAGGGCGCCCTGCGGAAGGAAGACCTGGACCTCTCGCTCGCCCGGATGGCGACCCTCCGCGGCATCCCGGGGTGCCTGAGCCGGCCGGCGACCGGCCAGCTGACGGAGGCGGGAGCCCTCGCCGGCACCACACCCGGGCTCCCGCCCCGCGCCGACCTGCCCGGACTACCCGAGTCGCCCCCTCAGCCCGGACCGCCGGGCTGATCCCGGCCCCCTGGTGTGATCCCGGGCAGTCCTCCGCTCGACCAGATGCCGGAGGTCCCCCGACGATGCGAGCTCACGAGGTGGGTGTCGACGACGCCGATGGCCTCCATCAACGCGAACACCGTCACCGGACCCACGAAGCTGAACCCCCGCCGCTTGAGCTCCCGGGCCAGCGCCTCCGATTCCGGTGATCGGCTGGGGACCTCGCTCATCGTCCGGGGTTCCGGGGTGGTCTCCGGCCGGTACGACCAGATCAACTCGCCCAGACCGCCCTCGGCCCGGAGGGAGATCACGGCGCGCGCATTGCCCACGGCCGCGTCGATCTTGCGACGGTTGCGCACGATCCTCTCGTCCGCCATGAGCCGGGCGACGTCGGCGTCGCCGAACTCCGCGACCGCGTCCGGCGAGAACCCGGCGAACGCCTCCCGGAACGCCGGACGCTTGCGCAGGATCGTCAGCCAACTCAGGCCCGACTGGAACCCCTCCAGGACGAGTCGCTCGAAGAGACCGGCCTCGTCGTGGACCGGCATCCCCCATTCGGTGTCGTAGTATTCCCGCAGCAACGGGTCCCGCGCCGCCCACGGAGGTCGCATCAGTCCGTCCTCGCACCGGACCGCGCCGTCTGCCCGATACACCTGATCTATCGTCATGCTCTCCCCCTACGGAGTCGTGGACCACCCTCCACGGTGGTCATCGTCACCCTAGGAAGCGGCTCCGACAAGACCCCGGCCGCGGAACGATCAGGCCATGGAACGATCCGGCGACGCCGTGATGCGGTTACGCCAGCACCCCGCTGAGCTGCACGATGCGCACCGTCGCCAGGAGCATGAGCGCCACCCCCACGACGAGCGTGAGCATCCGACCGGCCACGCGACCGCGGGCGAGGAATCGGTCGATCCGGCGGGTCGCCGCGGCGACTCCGGACGAGTCGACGCGCGACAACGTGACGATCAGCGCCGTGCTCGGCAGGATCGCGATGACCGCGAAGAACAGGATCTGGAGGAGCTTGGACCACCAGGGGGTCTCGGCGAAGGAGATGAGGACCATGCCCGCAGCGAACGGCGCCGACGTGGCCGACTGGATGACGCCCAGCGAGATGCCGGTGGCCATGATGCCGAAGCGCTGCAATACGGTCTGGGCGAGCGGGGCCTCGACGCTGTCCTCTTTGGCCTCCGCCGGCCTGCGCAGTCCCAACACGGTGATCACCACACCGACCACCCCCATGATCAGCATCGCCCAGAGGTTGTAGAACAGGCTGCGCACGAACTCCTGGTTGTTGCCGATCACCCACACCGACACCAGTGAGAGCAGGACGATGCCGCAGAACGCCCCGCCGGTGAACCGGGCGGCACGCGGGGTGAAGCCTCCCCCCCGCCCGGCGGCCGTGAGCCACAGTCCGGCGATCACGGCGAAGGCCAGGAGGTTGACGGAGTCGACTGCCGCGAATCCCAGCAGGCTGAGGTAATACTGCACGACGGCACACACTACCGGCGGAGACCCGGTGGGCCATCCCGGTAGTCGTCGACGTCCTCGTCCCGGCGGGGCTCGTCGTCGTCGCCCTTCATCCGGCCGGGACGGCCGAACACCGGCCGGTCGCGCCGCAGGCGAGTGTCGATCCCCCGCATGCTCCATCCGCGCATGGGGGCCGGGACACGCCACTGCAGACGCCACGCGACCATCCGGAACGTGAAGGTGAACGCGGACAACGCCGCCGCCGCGACCGGGCCCCACGTGTCGGTGGACACGGCCAGCGCGGTCAGCGCGGCACCGGTGGCGGCGGGGATGACGTACAGGTCGGAGCCGTTGAACACGGCCGGGATCTCGTTGGCCACGACATCGCGGAGCAGGCCCCCGCCGACTGCGGTGACCACCCCGAGTAGCAGCGCGGAGGCGACGGGCATCCCGTGGTCGAGCGCCCGGGCGGTACCGAACGTGCAGAACAGCCCCAGCCCGGCGGCGTCGAAGACGATGATCAACGTCCGGACGCGGTGCAGGTGCGCGCCCAGCAAGTACACCACCGCGGAGGCGACGAACGGCGGCACCAGCAGGACCGGCTGGGCCAGGGCCAGCGGCGTGACCCCCAGCATGACGTCACGCATGATGCCCCCGCCGAGCCCGGCCAGCAGGCCCAGGACCAGGCCACCGGTGATGTCGATGTTCTTGCGCGCGGCCAGCAGACTGCCGGACAGGGCGAAGAAGAACACCCCCACGAGGTCGAACCACAGCAGCAGGGTCGAGGACTCCACGACCGGTCCCCTAGACCACCGCGTCCGCGGTGGAGCGCGCGTGGTGGCGCCGCCGCACGGAACGGAACGTCCACAGCTTGTTGACGACGAAGTTGATCGGCATCGTGATGAGGATCGTCAGCAGCTGACCCCAGTACTCCCGGGAGTGGATGCCCGCGTCCTCGTGGAACCACGGCTCCGGAAGGTAGAGCGGCGAGGTGGGGTTGGTGAAGGCCAGCTTGATGAAGATCCCCGCGGCGGCAGCGACCGAACCGACCAACAGGAACGGCCAGAACTCCTGCATGACCGGGGCCTTGTGCCCCTTACCGAACGTCCAGTGCCGGTTGAGCAGGAAGTTGTAGAGGTTGGCCACGAGGAACGCGACGATCCACACCAGGGTGGTGAAGCGGAAGTTGTAGTCCGTCCCCGCGAACGGGAACAGGATGTCCTGCGCGTTCTGGGTGCCGCCGTTGGCCCTGTTCATCAGGACCGTGACGATCATGTTGACGACCATCCCGGATCCGCCCACGATCCCGAACATGAGGAACTGACGGGCGTTTCGTCGATAACGACCTAGTTCGGACGGGGCCGGGTTCACAGCGAGCCAGTCTAGGCCCACGGGAGGAATCTAGTCCGCTCCGTGGCCCTCCGGGACGCGCTCGGACGGATCCTCGATCGGCCCGGGGGCGGTGCCGTCACCGAACGGGCGGCCACCCAACTCCTCGCGGTGGTGCGGGGTGAGCAGGCCGGACAGGTCGGGCCCCTTGGGCACGATGCCGGTGGGGTTCACGTCCCGGTGGACGTTGTAGTAGTGTTCCTTGATCTGTGGGAAGTCGCAGGTGTCGCCGAACCCGGGCGTCTGGAACAGGTCGCGGAGGTAGCCCCACAGGGCCGGCATCTCCGTGATCTTGTTGCGGTTGGCCTTGAAGTGACCGTGGTAGACGGCGTCGAACCGCACGAGGGTGGTGAACAGTCGGATGTCCGCGACCGTGATCGTGTCCCCCGCGAGGTAGCGGCGGGTCGTCAACCGCTCCTCGAGACGGTCCAGTGAGGCCCAGAGCTCGTCGTAGGCCTCCTCGTAGGCCCTCTGCTCGGCCGCGAACCCGCAGCGGTAGACGCCGTTGTTGACGGTGGGATAGATCCACGAGTCCAACTCGTCGATCTCGTCGCGGTGCTCCTCGGGGTAGAGGTCCGGCGCACCGGCGCGGTGGAAGGCGGACCACTCCGTGAGCAGATCGAAGTTGAGCTTCTGATAGGCGTTGGTCACGACCGACGTGGTGGGGAGGTCGACCAGCGCCGGCACCGTGATGCCGCGCGGGTAGTCGGGGATCCGGTTGAAGTACGCCTCCTGGAGGCGGTGGATGCCCGTGACCGGGTCCTTGCCGTCCGGGTCGAGGTCGAAGACCCAGGAATTGACGTCGTGGGTCGGGCCGGCCAACCCCATGGAGATGGCGTCCTCCAGGCCCATCAGACGCCGGACGATGATCGAGCGGCTGGCCCACGGGCACGCGCGGGCCGCCATGAGGCGGTACCGCCCCGCCTCGACGGGCCACCGCATCTCGCCGACCTTGTCGCCCACCGGGTCCGATCCCGCCGGGAGATCCGCCACCACCCGGTCGTTGATGTAGGTGGCGTCGCGGACGAACTCACCGTCCTCCGAGGCGTTCTTGGCTGCGATGAACTCGGTGTCGTCTGCCATGGGATCTCCTGCGGTCGTCGTCGCGGCAAGTGATTGATGCATCACCAACGTACCTGGTGTCGGAACCACGCGCCACCGGAGCCGGTGTGCCACGCTGACCACATGGACTCCGCTCACGTCGACGACGTGCCCACCCGCTACGCCGAGTTCGCCGAATTCGAGGTCCGCGGCCGCACGCCCGTCTACCTGGCGTGGGCACGGGGAGTGGCCGAGGATCCGGCCACGTGCGAACTCATCGGGAGCCTTCCCCGGATCAAGAGACAGCCCGCGTTGGTCTTCGCCTCCGCGCGGCACGCGGGCGCGCCCGAGACCGAGGACTACGCGGTGTTCCGGGAGTTCGTCCACACCCATTGGCACGAGATCGAACAGATCGCACTCACACACTCGACACAGACCAACGAGGCCAAGCGGTGCGCGGTGCTCCTGCCGTTCCTCTCCCTCATCCCCGGCCCGCTCTCCCTGGTGGAGATGGGCGCCTCCGCCGGCCTGTGCCTGTATCCGGACCGGTACGCCTACCGGTTCTCGCTGGACGGCGGTCCCACCCACGAACTGCGACCACCGGGGTCCGGCACCGGCTCCCCGGTCTCCGGCGCCCCGGTCCTCGACTGCGCCCTGCGCGACGGCGTCCCCCGCCCCCGGTCACTGCCCGACGTGGTCCACCGCGGCGGGGTGGACCTGTCCCCGATCGACCCCTCCGACGCCGACTCGAGGGCCTGGCTGCGGAGCCTGATCTGGCCCGGACAGCACGCCGAGCGGGCGCCACGTCTGGAGTCCGCACTCGACATCGCCGCCGCGGACCCGGCGCACATCATCGCCGGCGACCTGGTCGAGAGGCTGGAGGAATCCGTGGCCGCCTGCCCCGCGGGGTCCACGCCGGTGGTGTTCCACACCGCGGTACTCGGATACCTCGAACCTCCGGCCCGCGCGGAGTTCGTCCGCCGGGTCTCGGCGCTCGACTGCATCTGGATCTCCGTGGAGGGGGTGACACTACTGCCCGACGTCGCCGAGCAGGTCCCGGAGTCGATCCGACGTCACAAGGGCATCTTCGTCGTCGCCGTCAACGGTCGTCCACTGGCCACGGCGCACGGCCACGGCGACTGGGTCCGCGCACTCGACGTGCCCTGAGTTCGACGCACCCCGGTCAGTCGAACGGCCACTGTCTGCGCATCGGCCGGTCGAGCCCCGGCTCGATGAGGTACTCGGTCCCGAACGCCGCCGCGTAGACCTCCTTCGGCAGGGCCAGCATCATGCCGATGTCGCTGGTCTGACTGGCGTGGCACTGCATCGCGCGCCGCTTGAGCTCCAGTACGTCCGCGGGCAGGTCGATCGCCCACGCGATCTCCGACTGCGGGACCCCGACCGGCAGTCCGTCATCACCGGTGAGGATCATCCGTCGCAGCTCGGCCACGTCCATTCCGCCGGCCGCGAGTGTCTCGAGGAACTCCGCGGCCTCGGGACTGTCGAGCATCTCGAGTTGCGCGTCCTGATTGGTGGTGGCCTCCAGCAATCGCGGTCGACGGGCCGCCACCCCCACCGCGCGTCGGGCGATCCGGTGGACGGCCAGGTGATCGGGGTGACCGTAGTTCCCGTGGTGGTCGTACCCCACGAGGACGTCGGCGTCCTCCCTGTCGAGGATCCGGGCGAGACGGCCGGCGGCCTGGTCGGTGTCGGAGCTGTGCAGGGACAACGGGTCGTCGTTCTGCGCCCATCCGGTCATGCCCGAGTCGCGGTACCCCAGCCAGTCGATCCGGGCGACGCCCAGGACGTCCGCGGCGGCCCGGGCCTCCCCGCGCCGGTGCTCCACCAGGTCCCCGTCGTCTCCGAGGTGATCAGGTCGCTGACCGTGGTCGCCGTCCGTGGCGAAGACCGTGACGACGCGATGGCCACCGCGCGCGGCGACGGCCATCATCCCGGCGGTCTGGGACGTCTCGTCGTCGGGGTGGGCGTGGAGGAAGACGATGGTCGACACCCGGACATTCTGCCCTGCCCGCCGGCCGGGTGTGCGCCCGGAATGGACCGAACCCGACGCGCATCCCCTCTCGTCTCGTGCGATCCGGGCGCGCAAGCCGAAGAGGACGCGCGAGTCCCGCGGTGGAGCCCTACTTCTCCCGGACGACCGTTCCGTCGTCCTGGAGGCGAAGCAGCGGGTAGATGCCGTTCTCGTCGTGGTTCTCGTCGCCGACGACCGGGGGGTTGAACACGCAGAGCATCTGCATCTCCTCCTCCACGATCACCTGGTGCTTCTCGTGACCGTCCAGGAGGTACATCGACCCCGCCTCGAGGGGGTACTCCTCGCCGTTGGTGAGGTCCCGCAGCGTGCCCTTACCCCGGGTCAGCCAGACGGCCTCGATGTGGTTGGCGTAGTGGAAGTCGTTGGTCGTGCCGGCGGCGATGGTGGTCTCGTGGAACGAGAATCCCACCCGGTCGTCGGCCAGGACGATGCGCTTGGACTCCCAGTTGCCGTTGTTGCCCTTGATGTGGCGCTCGGTGTCGGTGATGCCTGCGGTCGTGCGAACGATCATGAGGTGCCTCCTCGGGGAAGGGGGATGGTCTGGATGCGCTCAGACGTACTGCTGCGCCAGGACGTGGTCGACGGCCTCGTAACAGATCTCGATGCCGCGGTCGCGCTCCTCATCGGTCAGGGTGAGCGGCGCGAGAAACTTGACCACCTCGTCGCTCGGGCCGGCGGTCTCGACGAGCAAATGATTGTCGAAGCACCGGGCCATGACCTGGCCGGCGAGATCCGCGTCCTGGAGGAAGGCGATGCCGAAGGCCATACCGCGTCCACGCAGCTCGAGCTTGCCCTCGTACTTGTAGACCAGCGGGGAGAAGCGTTCGCGCAGGATCCGGCCGTTCTCGAGCGTGCGGTTCTGCAGATGATCGTCCGACCAGTACTTGCGCAGCGCGACGTCTGCGGTGACGAACGCCATGTTGTTGCCGCGGAAGGTCCCGTTGTGCTCGCCGGGGGTCCACTCGTCGAGGTCGCGACGGAAGAGGGTCAGTGCGAGCGGGAGCCCGTACCCGCCGATGGACTTCGACAGGGTGACGATGTCCGGCTTGATCCCCGCGAACTCGAACGAGAAGAACTCACCGGTCCGTCCGCACCCCATCTGGACGTCGTCCACGATGAGCAGGATGTCGTGGCGGACACAGAGCTCGTTGAGCGCCTGCAACCACTCGGCGCGCGCGGCGTTGATGCCGCCCTCACCCTGCACACACTCGACGATCACGGCCGCCGGGCGGTTCATGCCCGAGCCGGAGTCGACCAGGACGCGCTCCATCCATTGGAAGTCCTCGGTCACGCCGCCGAAGTAGTTGTCGTACGGCATCGGCGTGGCGTGGACCAGCGGGATCCCGGCACCGGCGCGCTTCATGGAGTTACCCGTGACGGACAGCGACCCGAGGGTCATGCCGTGGAACGAGTTGGTGAAGTTGATGATGGCCTCACGCCCGGTGACCTTGCGGGCCAGCTTGAGCGCCGATTCGACGGCGTTGGTCCCGGTCGGCCCGGGGAACATGACCTTGTAGTCGAGTCCCCGCGGCTCGAGGATCGTCGAGGAGAAGGTCTCGAGGAAGGCGCGCTTGGCGACCGTGTACTTGTCGAGCGAATGCGTGACGCCGTCGCGCTGGATGTACTCCAGGAGAGCGGCCTTCATGTCGTCGTCGTTGTGGCCGTAGTTCAGCGCGCCGGCACCACCGAAGAAGTCGAGGTACTCCTCGCCCTCCACCGTGGTGAGCGTCGTGCCCTTGGCGGTGTCGAACACCACCGGCCAGTTGCGGGAGTAGCTGCGCACCTCGGACTCGCGGTCCGAGAAGATGTCCGTGTTGGAGCTCGTGTCGTGCGTGGACTCGGTCATGGTCTTCTGATCACTCCAATGAAGAGAAAGGGCGGGCAGCGGTGGCGGGCCGGACGGCCCGTGCGCCGACGGCTAGGAAATCGTGTAGAGGTCTTCTCGCTCGTGACCCTCCCCGAGCAGCTCGGAGCTCAGGTAGTCCTCGCTGGACAGCGTCATGCCCCGGTCACGCGCGACCGCGCCGAACGTGCGCTGGGACGCCTCGTTGTCCGGGCTGATAGTGGTGCGCAACCGCACGACACCTCGCTCGGCCAACCGGTCCATCAGGCTGTGGAGCAGCCGCGCGGCCAGACCCTTGCCTCGCTGGTCCGCGTCCACGCCCACCTGCCAGACGAAGATCGTGTCCGGCTCCGAGGGTCGCAGGAAGCCGGTGACGAAGCCGACCACGCGGCCTTCCACCTCGACCACCACCGAACTCTCGGAGAACTCCGCTCCCCACAGCACGTAGGCATAGGAGGAGTTCAGGTCGAGTACTCCGCTGTCGCGGGCGATCTCCCACATGCGATTCCCATCAGCCGCGGTGGGCGGACGGAACATCGCGTCGGACGAATCAGGGTTACGGGGTGCTTCTCGTTCTCCTGGGTTCATAGGTATGACCCACCGTAGTGACGGCGACCGGTTGCTGCATCGTGGTTCGCCGGATCGTTACCTGATTGACGGGCGAGTCCGCAGGTGGTCAGCCCGCAGTGATGTCGGTCACCCGGTGTGGGCCCTCCGAGAGGTCGGCACTCTTCCGTCCCGGCCACGCACCTGGGAGGATATCGTCATGGACGACAACCCGATCACAGAATTCGACGAGGGCCGGTCGCTCGAACTCCTGGCGACAGAGTCGCTCGGCCGTCTGGTCACCGTCACGGGCGGGCGGGCCGACATCTATCCCGTCAACTACGCGCTGTCGACGGAGGGCACCCTCTTCTTCCGCACCGCCGAGGGCAGCAAGCTCGCCGGCCTCACCATCCACCCCGACGTGCTGTTCCAGGTGGACCACATCGAGGACCGGGAGGCGTGGTCGGTGGTCGTCCGGGGGCAGGCCCGGCGGCTGGACGGCTTCGAGGAGATCAACCGCGCCGAGGAACTCGACCTCAAGCCGTGGATCCCCACGCTCAAGTACAACTTCGTGGAGATCACACCCGAGCACGTCTCGGGCCGCGGTTTCCTCTTCGGCGACGAGCCGGAGCGGTACGCCGGTTAGACGCGGGCCCCGGTCGGGCCCCGGACCCCACTGGCCGGATCAGCCGGTCGGATCAGTCGGCGGCCGGGTCGTCCAGTTCCGCCCACAGGCGCCTGACCCGGGCGTCGATGTCGTCGCGGATCAGCGCCATCCGTTCCGGCCCGTCGATTCCCCGCTCGGCGGGCTCGTCGGTGTCCCAGACCTCGATGGCCGCGCGCATCCCGTCGACCGGATCGAGGCGGGCGGCAGTGCCGAGCACGACCACGCGGTCGGCTCGGCGCAGGACGTTGTCGTCCACCGGCTCGGCGACCGCCCCCGACATGTCGGCGCCGATCTCGGCGAGGGAGGCGACCGACTCGGCGTTGGGGGGCTCGCCCAGGGCGGGCCGCGTCCCGGCCGAGTGGATCTCGACGGCGTCCCCTGCGACCCGGCGCAGCAGCGCCTCGGCCATCTGGGACTTACCGCGGTTGGACTTGCAGACGAACAGGACGGTGGGCCGAGGAGTCTGCCGATCGCTCACCGGGGGCCCTCCCCTGAGCTGCGGACGGTGCCGGACGGCGCCTGACGCAGCGCGGTGGGCACGGTGGGATCGTCCTTGAACAGGCGCTTACCGGCCCAGAGACTCACGTAGACGAGCCCGATCAGGACCGGGACCTCGATCAGCGGCCCGACCACGCCCGCGAGCGCCTGGCCGGAGGTCACGCCCCAGGTCCCGATGCTCACGGCGATCGCCAGTTCGAAGTTGTTGCCCGCGGCGGTGAACGCGACCGCGGTGGACTTGGCGTAGTTCAGGCCCGACGCCCGCGCCGCGAGCAGGCTGCCGCCGAACATGAGCACGAAGTACGCGAGCAGCGGCAGGGCGATCCGAGCCACGTCGAGCGGGTTGGCCATGATCGCGTCGCCCTGGAACGCGAAGAGCACGACGATGGTGAACAGCAGCCCGTAGAGCGCCCACGGGCCGATCTTCGGCAGGAACGTCTCCTCGTACCACTCGCGACCCCTGACCTTCTCGCCGTAGTACCTGGTGAGGAACCCCGCGACGAGGGGTATGCCGAGGAAGACCAGTACGCTCAGCGCGATCGCCCACACCGAGAACTGTGCGGTCGTGGTCTCCAGCCCGAGCCATCCGGGGAGGACCTGGAGGTAGAACCAGCCGAGGCCGGCGAACGCGATGACCTGGAACACCGAGTTGAGCGCCACGAGGACGGCGGCGGCCTCCCGGTCCCCGCAGGCGAGGTCGTTCCAGATGAAGACCATGGCGATACACCGGGCCAGGCCGACGATGATGAGCCCCGTCCGGTACTCGGGCAGGTCGGGCAGCATGAGCCAGGCCAGGGTGAACATCAGCGCGGGTCCGACCAGCCAGTTGAGCGCGAGCGAGAGGACGAGGAGCCTGCGGTCCCCTGTGACCCGGTGGGTCTCGTCGTAACGGACCTTCGCCAGGACGGGGTACATCATGATGAGCAGTCCGAGCGCGATGGGCAGGGAGACATCCGCCACCTTGACGCTCTCGAGCACCCCGGCGATACCGGGGACGGTCCGACCGAGCAGGAGCCCCGCCGCCATGGCCAGCAGTATCCACACCGCGAGGTAGCGGTCGAGGAAGGACAGTCTGGCGGCGACGTGCTCGCCGGGATCGGCCGGGGCCGAGACCTGGGTGCTCATGCCGTCGACCCTATGGGATTCATCGACGGTGGTCAATGTGTCCTACCGCGGCGGCACACCGGCCGGGTACCCTTCGGTCATGACCTCGCAGGAGCTCGGCACCGTCGCCGTCGCGGATGCCTCGTGCTGTATCGCCGGCGCGAACGGCCCCCTCGGCCAGGCCGAGGCGGAGGCCGCGGCGGCCCGGTTCAAGGCGCTCGCCGATCCCATGCGCTTGCGACTGCTCTCCCACATCGCGGCGGCGGAGTGCACCGACGTGTGCGTCTGCACGCTGACCGAGCCGCTGGGCATCACGCAACCCACGGTGAGCCACCACATGAAGAAGCTGGTCGAGGCGGGCCTGGTCACCAGGGAGCAGCGGGGCCGCATGGCGCACTACAGCATCGTGCCGGAGGCGTTCGCTCAGATCCGCGACATCGTGGACGTCCGGGGGCTCCGTGCCCCTGACACCTAGATCAGCTCAGGATGCTCCCACCACTTTGTCCGCGCCATGTGATCCCGTGAGTCCCGAGGCGGGCGAGCGCGTCGTGGCGACGATCTCCGGCAGGGCCCGGCGGACCCGGGAGTCGATGTCGTCCCGGATGGACCGCACCCGATCGAGATCCTGCCCGGCGGGATCCGAGACGTCCCAGTCCAGGTATCGCTTGCCCGGATAGACGGCGCACGCGTCCCCGCACCCCATGGAGATCACCACGTCGGCGGCCGCCACCACGTCGTCGGTGAGGGGCTTGGGGTACTCCTTGCCCAGGTCGAGGCCCATCTCCGCCATCACGGCCGCGCAGTTCTCGTCGATCCCGGAGCCGGGCAGCGATCCGGCGGACCGCACGTGCACACGCCCCTCGGAGCGGTGCGCCATGAGCGCGGCCGCCATCTGCGAACGACCCGAGTTCTGTACGCAGATGAAGAGCACCTCAGGGACGTCCTTGGCCACTGCTCCGTCAGCCTGGGCGAGCGCCTTGAGCCGGTCGGTGGCGAATCGCCGGGCGATGGAGGGCAGGTGCGCCGTGACCCGCGCGGTGCGGCGGAGCGAGGCGTACGACTCGAAGACCACGCGCTCGACGGTCTGCGGACTGAACACGCCCTCGTAGTGTCGGGCCAGCTCTCGGGCATCGCGCTGGAGTTGCGTCTGGGGCATGAGCAGCTCGGGCAGCGGAGCGTCGTGCACGGATCGGGACATGTCGGCCTCCAAGCCTCGTATCGACATCCATCAATATAGACGGCCATCGATACTTCCGGAAGCAGGGCCGGAGGGATTCGCTCGGGACCGGCCCGCACTCAGTGCCCGGCGCCGAGCCTGCCCGAGAGCTTGTCGAGCCGCTCCTTGCTGGCACCGTCGAGTCCGATCACCGTGAGGGTCTTGCCCTTGGCCGCGTACTTCTGCTGCACGGCGTCGAGCGTGGCGACGGTCGAGGCGTCCCAGATGTCGGCGTCGGTGAGATCGAGTACCACGTGCTCGGGGTCGCCGGAGTAGTCGAACCGGTACACGAGGTCGTTGCTGGACGCCCAGAACAGCTCGCCCGTGACCCGGTAGGTGCGGGTGTCGACCGCCCCGTCGTGGTCCGCGTCGAGCTCGGCGACCTTCTCGATGGTCGTCATGTGCGCGACCCGGCGCGCGAACATGATCATCGCCGTGACCACCCCCAGGATCACGCCGATCGCGAGGTTGTGGGTCCACACCGTCGCCGCCACGGTGACGACCATGACGAGCGTCTCCGACAGCGGCATCAGCCGCAGGGTCCGGGGATGGATCGAGTGCCAGTCCATGGTCCCCACCGAGACCATGATCATCACCGCGACCAGGGCGGCCATCGGGATCAGTCCGACGACATCGCCCAGGACGACGACGAGGACCAGCAGGAACACGCCGGCGAGCAGGGTGGACAGCCGCGTCCGTGCGCCCGAGGCCTTGACGTTGATCATCGTCTGCCCGATCATCGCGCAGCCGCCCATCCCGCCCAAGAAACCGGTGACGAGGTTGGCGACGCCCTGACCCCAGCCCTCACGCGTCTTGTCGGAGTGCGTTTCCGTGATGTCGTCGACCAACTTGGCCGTCATCAGCGACTCCATGAGCCCCACGAGCGCCATGGCGAGCGCGTAGGGGGCGATGATCTGCAGCGTCTCCAGGGTGAGCGGCACGTCCGGCAGCAGGAGGGTCGGCAGCGACCCGGGCAACTCGCCCTGGTCGTGCACATTAGGGACCGACCATCCCACCGACACCACCACGATCGTCAGTGCCACGATCGCGATCAGGGGCGCGGGGATCACAGTGGTGAGCCTTGGAAAGAACACGAGGACGAGCAGCCCCACCGCCACCAGCGGGTACACCAGCCACGGCACGCCCACCAGGTGCGGGATCTGGGCGGAGAAGATGAGGATCGCGAGCGCGTTGACGAATCCGACCATCACCGAGCGTGGGATGAACCGCATCAGCCTCGCGACCCCGAACACGCTCAGCAGCACCTGCAGCACCCCGGCCAGGAGGACCGTGGCGATGAGGTAGTCCAGTCCGTGCTCGAGCACGACCGGTGCCACGACGAGCGCGATCGCTCCCGTGGCCGCCGAGATCATCGCCGGGCGTCCGCCGGTGAAGGCGATCGTGACCGCCATGGTGAAGGACGCGAACAGACCGACCCGGGGGTCGACGCCCGCGAGGATGGAGAACGAGATCGCCTCCGGGATGAGCGCGAGGGCCACCACGAGGCCGGCGAGCACCTCGGTCCGCAGCCGGGCGGGGGAGGAGAACGCGGCGCGGAACGAGGGCAGCACGCCGGTCGGGAACTCGGTGCTCACGGATCACCTACAGTCGGGGTCAGGACTCTCACACGGCGTGAGAGTAGAAGCTACCGTAACGGGAGAGTTGTGGGCGGGCCAAGTCGCGGCGAGCAGACCATGAAGATCGGCGAGGTCGCCGAGCGCACCGCGCTGTCGATCCGGAGCCTGCGGCACTACGACGAACTCGGTCTGGTCAGCCCCTCCGCGCACTCCCCGGGCGGGTTCCGCCTCTACACGCCGGGGGACGTCGAGCGGCTCCTGCTCATCCGCCGGATGAAGCCACTGGGGTTCAGCCTGGATCGCATGCGCGACTTCTGCCGGGCCCTGGACCGCCGAGCCGACGACCCGGCGGGATCGGCCGCGCTGATCGCCGAGATCGAGGCGGAGGCCACCGAACGGCTCGAGCGACTGCGGACCCACCTGGGCTATGCGGAGGAGTTCGTCGAGATCGTCGCGCGCCTCAGGGCCTGATCACCGGCCGAGAGCTGCGGCCACCGCCGCCTTCGCCCACTGACCGACCCCGATGAGGGTCGCCGATGCCGCGCCACACCAGTCGCCGTAGCCGAGCAGGAACAGTCCGGGCACGTCCGGGACCGCGGGCCCGTCAGTCACCACCCGGCCGCCGGCCCGCGACAGTCCCAGGCCGCGGAGGTGCCCGAGAGCCGGGCGGAATCCGGTGCACCAGATCACCGCGTCGACCGCCTCACGTCGGCCGTCGTCCCACTCCACCCCGCCGGGGTGGAACCGGTCGAACATCGGGGTGGCCACGAGCAGGCCCGCGTCGCGGGCGGCGCGCACCGGGGGGACGACGACGATGTCGCCCAACTCCGCGACACCGCGGCCGCTCCCGGACCGGACCGAGGCGGTGGCGACCCGGAACAACTCCCGTCCGTCGACGTGGTCGGGCAGATAGCGCGGGGGCCCGGCGGTGCACCAGATCAGTTCGCCGTCGCTCTGCTGCAGATGTCCGGCGAGGTCGGCGGCGATCTGCGCGCCCGAGTTCGCACCACCCACCACCACGACGCGCCGACCGTCGAACGGCTCCGGACCCCGGTAGCCGGCACTGTGGATCTGGTGGCCCCGGAAACCCCCGACGCCCGGACAGGTCGGCACGAACGGCCTCGACCACGTCCCGGTGGCACTGATCACCGCGCGAGCACGCCACCGGCGGCCGTCGGCGGCACGGACGACGAACCCGTCCGGATCGTCCCGCTCCACGGCCACGATCCGGACCCCGCGCCGGACGGGTAGCCCGTAGTACTCCTCGTACCCGCGCAGATACTCCACCACGTGGGCCGCGTCGGGGTTCCCGTCGTCCGTCCGGTGCATCCTGCGACCCGGGAGGGACGAGTAGTCGGCGGGCGAGAACAGTCGCAGCGAGGGCCAGGTGTGCGGCCACGCACCCCCCGGTCCGTCGGACGCGTCGAGGATCTCGAAGTTCGCGCCGGCGCGGGTGAGATGGAAACC
>NZ_JAALDW010000321.1:0-4794 GCF_014145055.1 Dietzia sp. DQ11-38-2 | reverse complement strand
CGGCCAGGCCGGCCTGGCCGCCTCCGATCACCACGACGTCCCTCACCCCGCCCGACCCCCTCTCATCACCCCCTGAACAGTTCCTATCGACCCTCATCGATACCAATCCTACAGTGGAGGTATGACCTCGTTGCCCGCCTCCGCGACCGGCCCGTCCGGCCCGGAGAACGACACCCCGGACACCGACACCGGTGCCCGTGAGCAGCGTCGGCTCGTGGCGGCGCTCGCGCTGGCCGCGGTGTCCTGGGTGGCCCTGTGGGTGGCCAACGAGTGGTTCTGGGACGCGGCCGTCGGCTGGCTCGGACTCGACCTCGCCGACCGCGCGATCGGTGCCGTGCACTTCTTCCTCTACGACACCGTCAAGATCGTCCTCCTGCTCCTCGGGCTGATGTTCCTGGTGGGCATGCTCCGGGCGAGCCTCGACCTCGACCGCGCGCGGGACTGGCTCGAGGGCCGGGGGCTGTTCGTCGGCCTCACGCTGGCCATCGTGCTCGGCGTGGTGACCCCCTTCTGCTCCTGCAGCTCGATCCCACTGTTCATCGGCTTCGTGGCCGCGGGGATCCCGCTCTCGGTCACCCTCACCTTCCTCATCGCCTCCCCGCTCATCAGCGAGATCGCGGCCATCATGATCGGCGAGATGTTCGGGTGGCACATCGCCGCCGCCTACGTCGGCGCCGGCGCCGCCATCGCCTTCGTCGCGGGATGGGCCCTGTCCCGGTTCCGGCTCGACAGGTGGGTCGACGACGTCGTCTTCACCACCCGCGTCGCCGTACTCCGCGCGGACGGCCACGTGCCCTCGCTGCGCGAACGGGTGGACGCCGCTCTCGGCGAATCCCGCGACATCCTCCGTAGCGTGTGGATCTGGGTGGTGGTGGGCGTCGGCGTCGGCGCGGTGATCCACGGCTGGGTCCCCGAGGACTTCTTCCTCCGCTGGGCTGGCCCGGACAACCCACTGGCGGTGCTCGTGGCCACCCTCGCGGGGATCCCGCTCTACGTCAACGGAGCCGGGGTCGTGCCGATCGCCGAGGCGCTGTGGGCCAAGGGCATGAGCCTGGGCACCGTCATGGCGTTCATCATGAGCTCGATCGCGCTGTCCATCCCCCAGGCGATCATGCTCAGGCGGGTCATGCGGCCACCACTGCTCGCGCTGTTCTTCGCCGTCGTGGCGGCCGGCATCCTCGCCATCGGCCTACTGTTCAACGTGATCGCCTGACCCCGGATGCAGGAGGAACCATGATCGTCAAGGTGCTCGGGCCCGGATGCCGCAACTGCCACACCCTCGTCACCCGCACGAGGGAGGCCCTGGTGGCGCTGGGCGAGGACGCGGAGATCGTCGAGGTCACCGACGTCGGCGAGATCGCCGGTTACGGCCTCATGAAGACACCCGGGCTGGTGGTCGACGACGACCTCGTCCTGGGAGGGAAGGTGCCCACCGTCCGTCAGCTCACCGAGATCCTGCGCGGACGCTAGACCGGGCGCACGCCGAGCTCGGCGAGGAGTTCGGTCACGCGGCGCCTGATCTCGTCGCGGATGGGCCTGACCGCGTCGACACCCTGACCGGCGGGGTCGTCGAGGGTCCAGTCCAGGTACCGCTTGCCCGGGAAGACCGGGCAGACGTCACCGCAGCCCATGGTGATGCACACGTCGCTCGACCGGACCGCCCCGGTGGTGAGGACCTTCGGCGTGGCCGCCGAGATGTCGATGCCGTCCTCCGCCATCGCCTCGGCGACGGCCGGGTTGATCGAGTCCGCCGGCGCCGACCCGGCCGAGCGGACCTCCACCGCGCCACCGGACAGGTGCTCGGTGTAGGCCGCGGCCATCTGTGAGCGGCCCGCGTTGTGGACGCAGACGAAGAGGACGGACGGACGATCGGTCACGGTGACTCCCCGGCAGAATGTATCGACGACTGTCGATAGTAGCCTCTCGGCGCCGTCACCCGGTGGGTCACAACGCCCGGCCGATGACCTCCTTCATGATCTCGTTGGTGCCGCCGTAGATCCGCATGACCCGGGCGGCCGCGAACTTCTGCGCGATGGGGTACTCCATCATGTAGCCGTAACCCCCGAACAGCTGGAGGCAGCGGTCCACCACGTCGTCGAGCATGTCGGTGGCCTGGAGTTTGGCCATCGAGGCGGTCACGGCGTCCAGCTCGCCGTCGATCTCACGGGTGATGCAGTGGTCGATGAAGGTGCGGGAGGCCATGACGGAGGTCTTGCACGCCGCCAGTTCGAACCGTGTGTTCTGGAAATCCAGGATCGTCTTGCCGAAGGCCTGTCGATCGCGGGTGTACTCGAGGGTCTCCACGACTGCGGCCTCGGCCATGGCGAGCGCGTCCACGGCGATGGCCAGGCGCTCGCGCGGGAGCTGGTTCATGAGCTGGTAGAAGCCCTGCCCCTCCTCGCCCCCGAGCAGGTTGGCGGCGGGCACGCGCATGTCGTTGAAGAACAGCTCGGCGGTGTCGGCGCCGTGGCGGCCCATCTTCTCCAGCACTCGTCCGCGCTCGAAGCCCGGCGTCGAGGCCTCCACGGCGAACAGGGCCATGCCCTTGTGGCCGGCGTCGAGGTCGGTCTTGGCCACCACCACCACGAAGTCGGCGGAGCCGCCGTTGGAGATGAAGGTCTTGGAGCCGTTGATGACGTACGAGTCGCCGTCCCGCTTGGCGGTGGTGCGCACGCCCTGCAGATCGGAGCCGGCGCCGGGCTCGGTCATGGCGATCGCGGAGATCCACTCGCCCGAGCAGATCTTCGGCAGCCACTGCCGCTTCTGCTCGTCGGTGGCGTAGTTGGCGATGTAGTGCGGGGTGATGGTGGAGCCCACGCCCATCCCGAAGGCGGTGTCGCCGGAGTAGACGAGCTCCTCGGTCACGAGGTACTCCATGCCCGGGTCTCCGCCCTGGCCGCCGAACTCCTCCGGCACGTCGAGACAGATGAGCCCCGCGTCACCCGTGCGGAGCCAGGTCTCGCGGTCCACGTGCTTCTGCGCGGCCCACTTCTCCTGATGGGGCGTCATCTCCTTGGCGAAGAAGGCGCGGGCGTGCTCGCGCAACAGCCGGTGATCATCGGTCTCCCAGGACGGGCGGTAGTCGGGGAAGAGTGCGGACACGGCTGGGCCTCCGGAGTGATGCGACGGGCGATACGGCAGGGGTCACGGCGGGATACGACGCCGACGGGGTGCGGGTCGAGCATACGACGGCGCCCCGACGCGACTTCTCGCGCGCCGGGGCGCGCGGGGCCATACTCGGGGCATGACCCCTTCCCCGGCACCCGAGCCGTTCCCCACCGACTGGACCCGCTGTCTGGTCCTGGTGGCGCACCCCGACGACCCCGAGTACGGGATGTCCGCGGCGGTGGCCCGCTGGACGGCCGAGGGCCGGAGCGTCGTCTACGTGCTGGCCTCCAGCGGTGAGGCCGGCATCGAGGGGATGCCGCCCGAGGTCGCGGGCCCGGTCCGCGAGGAGGAGCAGCGGCGCTCCTCGGCGATCGTCGGTGTCGACCGGGTGGAGTTCCTGGGCTTCCCCGACAGCCGGATCGTCAATGACGCGGAGCTCCGCGACGCCGTCGCCGACTCCATCCGCCGGCACCGCCCCGACGTCGTGGTCTCCCTGTTCTCCGGGGACGAGTTCGCTCCGGGGAAGCCCAACCAGAGTGATCACATGGAGTTCGGCGCGGCGGTGGGGGCCGCGTACGACGACCTGGTCGCGGCGGTGGGGGTCGATGCAGCGGAGGGGCGGCCGCAGATGTGGTTCGAGTCCTCGCCGGAGATGACGCACTACGTCGACGTGAGCGGGTTCGTCGAACTCGCCGTGGACGCGCTCGCCGAGCATTCCGAGTACCTCTCGGTGCTCGACCCGGCCACCCCCGTGCGGGATCAGGCCCGCGCGCAGGTGGAGCAGGTGTGCGCACCGCGGGACGGACTGTCCGACGGGAACCCGGTGGTCGGCTTCCGGCGGATGCGGCCCTGAGCCGGGGTCAGGCGTGCTCACCCGGTCGCGCTAGTGGGGTGTCGGCCGCCTCGGTGGGCCGCAGTCGATCGACGATCTCGTCCGCCCACTCGGCGCGGGGTGAGTGCAGGGTGCCGTCACCCGGCAGACCGATGTACGTGAGCCAGTAGCGCTGCGCGCCCTCCCCGACGACCGCGGTGTACACGAGCGCGCCCTCGGGGCCGATGAATTCCTGGTCGGCGACGGGGAGCACTCGGAACGACACGGACCAGCCGTCGCCGACACCGGTGGCGATCTCCTCCGCCCGCTCCTCGACCGGCTGCCCCGGTACCGGCAGGAAGAACTGTCCGATCCCACCGGCCAGGGTGATCGCCGCCCGCCGGTTGTCCGGATCGCGCGGGTCGAACAAGTCCTCCGTGAGCGCGCCCGTGAGCACGATCCCGTCCGAGCGGTCGGTCTCCCCGTCCCCCGCCTCCCTGTCGGGGGTCAGCGCGGTGGTGCCGAAGACCAGCTGCTCGCCCGACTCGGCCTGCCAGCCCTCGGGGACACGGATGACGAGCCCGGTATAGGGGTCGACGTGGTCCGAGCCCGCGGCCACCTGGGTCGTCGGGGACAGGGTGCGGACCCCCGGTGCATACGTCGCAGACGAGACGAGCACGGTCACGACCGCGGCGGCCACCGCCAGGACGGCGACCAGCACCACGAGGAGAAGTGACCGGTTCCGGCCGGTGGAGCGGGGGTTCCCTGAGTTCATCCGCCCAGCGTAGGCGGGCGCCGCTCGCGCGGCGCAGCCGGGCGGGACTCCCGCGGTGTGGGCGGGCGGGTCTCCCGCAGCGTGATGTTGACCCGCCCGG
>NZ_JAALDW010000320.1:0-3854 GCF_014145055.1 Dietzia sp. DQ11-38-2 | reverse complement strand
CACGGGCAGACGGCCTCCCGCTCTCCCCGACCTGGGCGGCGGTGGGGCAGTCGCAGGGCGCAGGCGCCGCCCTGGTCACCGCCACCCGGGCCACCGAACTGGGCGCACCGTCGGGGCTGGACTTCCGGGGCGTCGTGGCCACGGGTGCGCCGGCCAACCTCGAGCACCTCTTCCAGTGGGGTGGGCCCGGTTTCCCTCCCGTGTCACTGCCCACGGGCCTGAACCTCTACGCCCTCTACATCCTCGCCGGACTTCGTGACCAGCACCCTGAGGTGGGACTCGATGCCTTCCTCACCCCTCGCGGCCGCGAGATGGTCGATGCCGCAGAACACCTCTGCTACGAGGACATGCGGGACGCGGTGGGAGACTTCCAGGTATCGCAGGCCCTGACCAGGCCGGTCAGGGACATCCCGGACGTCTTCGGGCTCCTGCAGCGGTACATGGGGACTCCGGCCACCGGATACGATCGCCCGGTCTTCCTGGGCCAGGGTCTGCTCGACCTGGACGTGCCCGCGCCCTCGGCGCTGTCGCTCGCGGCGGAAATGACGCTGAACCGTCAACCGCTCGAACTCCACGTCTATCCGGACAGGGACCACAGCGGGACGGTCTACGCGGCGATACCGGATGCCACCGCGTTCCTGAGTCGTGTGATGCGCTGACAGTAGAGCGGAATCTGGACACACCGTCAACATGCCGCCGTCCATCCTGCGCGGCAGTGACCGGTCGAGGCCATATCAACGATGTGACCGACACCACAATCGTTATCTACTTGTCACATGAGAATTTCCGAGTAGAGTCCTCGTCATCGCCGCGCGGGGATGTTCTGGGACTCCCCGCGCGGCTGACTTGTCTCTCACCCCGCCACCTTCTCGGCCCCTGGCCGACCCTCGCCCCCTCAGGCCACCTTTTCGGTCGAGGCCACCGGTACTTAGAACCTGTTCCAGTATCGTGGCCCCCATGAGCGCCCTCGACTTCGAGTCCACCAGCAAGACCCTCACCGCCGGCCGCTTCGAGCTGCACTTCCACGAGGCGGGAGAGCAGAGCGTCGCGGAGCCCGAGAGCGCCGTGCCCGTGCTCTTCCTCCACGGCTCCGGCCCGGGCGTCACCGCATGGTCCAATTTCGCGGGCAACTTCCCGGTCTTCGCCGAGCGATTCCACACGATCCTGCTCGACATGCCGGGTTTCGGGAGGAGTTCGGACCTCGACTGGGAGAAGGCCTATCCCTTGATCGCCGCCGAGGCGATCGACGCGTTCTGCGAGGCCAAGGGGATCGAGAAGGTCGACATCATCGGCAACTCGATGGGCGGAAACGTGGCCTGTGAAACCGCGCTGGCCTACCCCGGCCGCGTCCGCAAGATGGCGCTCATGGGCCCCGGCGGCCTGGCGGCGCCGCTGTTCACCCCCGAACCCAGCGAGGGTTCCCGGCGCCTGTTCGACTTCCTCGCCTCGCCCTCCGACGAGTCCATGGCCGCCTGGGTGGACACGATGGTGGGCAACAAGAAGGTCGTATCCGACGAGCTCATCCGGGCCAGGACCGAGGCCGCCACCGCCCCCGGCGCGGTCGAGCGGATGTACGCCATCTTCGGTTCGATCCTCAAGCCCGAGAACGCCTACACACCGCTGTACGCGCGGGCCTCCCAGATCCGCCAGGAGACGCTGCTCATCTGGGGCCGCGACGACCGCATGCTGCCCTACGAGCAGGCGCACTTCGCGTTCCGGCAGCTCCCCCGCGCCGAGCTCCACGCCTTCTCGCGCTGCGGCCACTGGGCGATGATCGAGCAGAAGGACAAGTTCGAGCGCCTGGTGATCGACTTCCTGCTCAACTGACCCGCTAGCCTCGGGGACATGAGCGAGTCGCCGCAGCCCGACCAGCCCACCGCCGACGCGCGCTCCGACCAGCAGACCGGCGACGGGACCGGGGGCGGAGGCGCCGTGGACCCGCGGACCGGCGAGGACCTGTCCTGGAAGAGCACCCCGGTCGCGATCGTCCTTCTCGACCGCCCCGCACCCGGCCACCGCGACATCACCGAGCTGCTCGCCGAGATCTTCGAGGGCTCCTACGACGTCGATCCGGGAACGGACGAGGACCCCGCGACCGCCGTGTCCGTCGAGGACGTCACGGTGGTGGTGACCCCGCTCGACCTGCCCGTGGCCGACGGCGAGGCGTCCCGGTACACCGAGAACCTCGCCATCTGGAATGGCGGGGAGGGTGTGGTGGACTCTCACCGGTCGCAGGTCGTCGTGGCCGCCTTCCGCCTCGGTCCGGTGGGGGACGACGGCGAGCCGGGCGAACCCGACTACCTGGACCCCCGGCTCGACACGCTCCGGTGCGAACTCGCGGTGGCCACGGTGACCGCCGCGCTGACCGCGCTGCCCGGCGCGATCGCGGTGAGCATCGGTGGAGCGGCCGCGACCCTGCCCGCCGGTCCCTACCGCGATCTCGTCACCGGGAACCCGCTCCCCGTCCCGGCGCTGGTCGGAGTGAGGGCGGGCATGCAATCCGAGACCACGTCGTGCGTGTACACCACCGGACTCGGGCGTTTCGGTCGACTGGACCTCGAACGGCTCGACGTCGCCGCGCCCCCCGGCGCCCTCTACGGGCAGATGTGCGACCTGGTCGCGTACACCCTGGGCTCGGGGACCATCTTCCAGGCCGGGCAGGCCCTCGAGGTGGGCGGGCCCCAGCCGCTGCTCACCAGCATCGAGACCTCCCCGTTCACCGGACAGCAGGTCCTGCGCCTCACCCCCGGCTAAGCACCGACCACCGTGTCACGGTCGCCGGTGGGGCATCCTCTCCACCACCAACCTCGTGGTGGCCGCCAGCTGGAAGGGCCGGACGACGGGCTCGATACGACTGGTCAACCTGTCCTTCTTGAGCTTCGCGATCACGCTGCGGACCAGTTCGGGCAGGGGATTGCCCGAGTGGTCGACCAGCGGGTAGACGCGGACCTCCGGCGCGACCCGCGCCATCTCGACGATCGCGTCGACATGGTCGGCCGTGCTCATCCGGTCCGCATAGGTGAACAACAGGTGGGAGCACAGGACGAGGTCGGCCGAGTCAGAGGCGAGAGGCAGTTCAGGCAGCGCCCCGGCGATGTACCGGCCGGGAGCGGCCTCGAGGTCCGCGAGCATCGACTCGGCCGCGGCCCGACGGACGGATTCGTGACCAACGACGCCGCCGCGAACGTCCCAGTCGTACTCGAGATCCCGGGAATGGAAGTGGGCGAGCGATCGATCCAGATCCGCCAGGACCCGCTCCCTCAGATCACGACCACCGAGCGCGTATTGCGGGTCCACCGCCACCGCGTCACCGCCCGCGGCGGAGATCTCCGCGACAGCGCTGGCCGCCCCACCCGGGCAGTCGACTATCCGACGACCAAGGTCCACGGCGTCCAGGTCGAACATGTCCGTGTACTCGTCCAGGGAGCGGGCGCTCACCAGGACATCCGATTCCGACAAGGGAAGGTGGATGGTGCGGGGACTTGCGGTCACCTGGTCGTTCTCCTCGATCAGGTCGGGCTCGGCCTGTCTCGGCCGCGGCGGGTGTCCGGCGGTGACCCGGGTCCCGGTGGGTCCGCCTGCCCGACTGTCGTTCGGCCCACCCGTTCCCGGTGGACCCGTGAGGCGCCTGCTACGCCGGGGCGGCGGTGGCGGCGCGAATCCACTCGGAGTCGCTCCGCCAGCACATCAACACGTCGTTCTGCACGGCGCCACCGTAGCAACGGGCGCGGACACCGGCCACCGATTCGTTTCCGGTGAGCCGAACCCGCGACGCGCACCCGGCCTGTGACCTGGACCACCAGCACAACTGACACCGGTTATAGTCCTCTTCGACGCAGGACGCAGCCACCCCG
>NZ_JAALDW010000319.1:0-1546 GCF_014145055.1 Dietzia sp. DQ11-38-2 | reverse complement strand
GCGCTGTTCGCGGCAGCCGGGGTGGCCGTGCTGTCCGGGTCCGCCGTGCTCGGGTTCGTCCTCACCCGCGGGATACTCTCCCCAGGGGAAGACCCCGTCGCCTGCTCCCCGGTGTCCGAACCCGGCCACGTGGTGGGCGCCGGCCCCGGGTCGCTGGACACGCCGTTGGAGACGGTGCTGGCCTTCGACCACGCGTATTACGTCGAGCGCTCGGCCGAGAAGGCGTTCGAGGCGGTCTCGCCGTCGAGCCGGATGACCTTCGATCAGTTGCGTGCCGACGGGGTGGACCGGGTGCCCGAGGGCACCACCCACTGCGTGGACGCCCGGGAGTTGTCACCCACGCTCCTCGAGGTGACGCTCACCGAGTCCCGGCCCGATTCCGAGCCCGTGGTGATAAGACAGCGGGTACGGGTGGCGGAGAACCCTCACGGGACGTGGGGGATCGTCTCGATCACACCCGCCGGATGACGGACCCGCACCCGATCGACTCGCCCGCACCCGGGAGAGCGGCCCGGGCGACCGGGTCAGGGGCCGGCGTCGAGATACTCCTGGGGTGGGGTACGCCCCGAGGCGACCGCGTCGAAGAACCCCGTGGTGTTCGGGCCCCACACGAGATACGACCCCACGGAACCCGAGTCCATGCCGTCGTATGGGGCGGTCACGGTGAGGGGATCGCCCCTGAGCTTCCACATCACCCAGGCGAGGTTCCAGATGTGGTCCCCGGAGTCCACGGTGACGGCCTCCGAGGCGGAGTCGATGAGTGACACCGCGGTGAACGGGTTGAGCAGGTTCCCCGGGGACATGGTCTCGCTCATCAGCGCGCCGAGGAACTGCCGCTGGTTGCGGACCCTCTGGAGGTCCTGTTCCGCGAACCCGTAGCGGGTGCGGACGAAGCCCAGGGCCTGAGGACCCGCGAGGGTCTGACACCCGGCGGCCAGATCGAGTCCGGCGAGCGGGTCGTTGATCGGCTCCTCGATGCAGATGTCCACGCCTCCGACGGCGTCGACGATCCCGGCGAAACCGCCGAACCCGATCTCCGCGTAGTGGTCGATGCGCATGCCGGTCTGTTCCTCGAGCGTCCGGGTGAGCAGAGGCGGGCCGCCGAAGGTGTAGGCGGCGTTGAGCTTGTTCTGACCGTAGTCCGGGATGTCGACCAGAAGATCGCGCGGGAGTGAGATGAGCATGGTCCGCCCGCCGTCCCGCGGCGTGTAGACCAGCATCATCGTGTCGGTGCGTTTGCCGCCGGCATCGGATTCCGACCCGGTGGACAGTTGGGCCTGCTGCTCCGGGGTGAGGCCTTCGCGCGAGTCCGTCCCGACCAGCAGCGTGATACTGCCCGGGGTGTTCCCGCCCCGGCCGGGGTAGTCCGGCAGGGCGTCGATCCGCTGGAGCTTGGAGTCCGCCCACAGGACGCTCACCACGCCCAGCGTCAGGATCAGGACGAGCACCAGGCCCAGGATCCGCATCGGCCCGAGGCGGCGTCTACCGGGTGCCCGGCGCGGCCGGCGCGCATCCGCCGGCCCGTACCCTGCCCGCGGGGGCCGGT
>NZ_JAALDW010000318.1:0-5198 GCF_014145055.1 Dietzia sp. DQ11-38-2 | reverse complement strand
CCAAACGCAAATCGCCAGGTCACGCACGCAATTCCGGGACTTGAAAGCAAGGCGGCGCCGGTCGACACCGGCGCCGCCTCACATCGTGGTCGCGATCAGCGGAGGCGCACCCCGGCGAGGTTCTTCTTGCCGCGGCGGAGCACCAGCCAGGACCCGTGGAGCAGATCATCGTGCCCGGGCGTCCACTCCGGGTCGTCGATGCGGGCGTTGTTGACATACGCGCCACCCTCGCCGACGGCGCGGCGTGCGGCGCCCTTGCTGTCACAGAGTCCGGAGGCGACCAGGAGCTCGATGATCGTTCTCGGGGCATCGGACGCCACCTCGACGGCGCCGGCGTCCTCGAGTGCGGCGCCGAGCGTCCGCTCGTCGAGCTCAGTCAGTTCTCCCCGCCCGAACAGTGCCTGGGAGGCCGCCTGTACGGACTCCGTGGCCGCCACCCCGTGCACCATGGTGGTCATCTCCTCCGCCAGGCGCTTCTGTCCCGCGCGGAGGTGCGGCGTGTCCCGGGTGAGTGCCTCCAGCTCCTCGATCTCCTCACGACCCAGGAACGTGAACCACCGCAGATAGCGGGCCACGTCCGCATCGGACGTGTTGAGGAAGTACTGGTACCACGTGTACGGGCTGGTGAGGTCGGGGTCGAGCCAGAGGCTCCCGCCACCCGTCGACTTGCCGAACTTCTTCCCGTCGGACGACGTGACCAGGGGGACGGTCATGGCATGAACCGTCTCACCATCCATCCGGCGGTTGAGGTCGACGCCGCCGACGATGTTCCCCCACTGGTCGGAGCCGCCGATCTGCAGTGTGCACCGCATGGTGCGTCTCAACTGCACGAAGTCGTTGGCCTGCAGGAGCATGTAGGAGAACTCCGTGTACGAGATCCCGTCACCGTCCAGGCGACGTTTGACGGTGTCCCGCCCGAGCATGGTGTTGAGCGAGAAGTGCTTGCCGACGTCTCGCAGGAACTGGATGGCGGTCAGATGACCGGTCCACTGCATGTTGTTGACCACACGGGCCCCCACGGGCCCCTCGGTGAGGTCGACGAACAGTTCGAGTTGACCTGTGATGCGCTCTGCCCAGTCGGCCACGGTGTCCGCGGTGTTCATGGTCCGCTCCCCCACGTCCCGGGGGTCCCCGATCATGCCGGTCGCTCCCCCGGCCAGGACGATCGGCCGGTGCCCTGCCAACTGGAACCGCCGGAGGGTGAGGAGCGGGATGAGGTGACCCGCGTGCAGGCTGGGCCCGGTCGGGTCGAAGCCGCAATACAGCGACACGGTGCCCTCGTCGAGGTGTTCACGGAGCGCGTCGAGGTCTGTCGACTGCGCGATGAGCCCCCGCCACTGCAGGTCATCGAGGATGTTGGAAGTCACGAGCGACATTGTCCCCCATCGGCGCGTCGGGCTACCACGGGGCGGGGTGCGGGGAACGCGGCGCGCGTGGACTGCGCCGGTAGGAGGACACCTCCCGGGCGCCCGTGATCCAGAACCGCCACGGGCGGTCGGCCTCACGGGACACACCCACCCGGGGTCCCGACCGGACCTGCGACGCGGGAACGGGATCAGGACGGAACGTGACCGGTGACGCCGCATCGAGGACGTCCATGCCCCGGAAGGACAGGTCGATTCCCATCACCCTCCCGAGGTTCCCCGGGCCGCGCGCCGCGTGCTCGGGGAGTATCCCGGGTCGGCGCTGCCGGGTCGCCTCGTGTCCGCCCACCACGCGGCCGGCGCGGAGGAGAACACCGCCGCCTTCCCCCGGGGGTCGGCACGTGATGTTGGCGCACTGGTGGATCCCGTGGCTCAGATAGACGTACAGATGCCCGGCATCGCCGAACATCACCTCGTTCCGCGGCGTCGGTCCCGGCCACGTGTGCGCGGCGGGATCCGGGTGGGGCGAGTCGACCGGGCCGCCATAGGCCTCCACTTCCATCACGCGTACCGCGACGGGCCCGTGGGTCAGGACACCTCCCAACAGGGACCGTGCGGCCTCGTCGGGGTCCGAGTCGCGGAGCAGCGCCCGGAAGGTGGCCCCTCCGTCCTGCGGCAGGGTCACTCGTGCGGAGCCCCGCCCGCACGGGCGAGCAGGGCCTCGTGCTCCGCCTCGTCCACCGGACGTGACTCGTCCGCCAGCAGCACCGGGATGCCGTCGTCGATCCGGTACGCGCGGCGCAGGCGGGGGTTGTAGAGCGTGTCGTCACCCGCCAGGAGGAGCGGCCCCTTGTCCTCGGGGCAGGCGAGGATCTCCAGCAGGCGGTCATCGATGACGGACATGGCGCTCACCCTACCCAGTCGGCGAGTTCGTCACGGACTTCTCCCAGTCGGCTCCGCTGCGCGGCCACCGCGGTGCCGGCGGTCCCGCCCCGTGCGTTCCGTGAGGCGATCGATCCCGTCACCGTGAGGACGTCGCGGACCTCCGGGGTGAGTGCCGGGTCGATCGAGGTCAGCTCCTCATCGGTGAGCGCATCGAGTCCCACACCGCGGGATTCGGCCACCCGGACGCACTCCCCGGCCGCCTCGTGGGCGACCCGGAACGGCACACCCTGACGGACCATCCACTCCGCGATGTCGGTGGCCAGCGTGTACCCGGCCGGAGCGAGCGCGGCGAGGCGACGCGGGTGGAACTTCAGGGTCGAGACCATCCCTGCCATCGCCGGGAGGAGCAGATAGAGCTGGGCCACCGAATCGAAGAGCGGTTCCTTGTCCTCCTGGAGATCCCGGTTGTAGGCCAGCGGTTGGGCCTTGAGGGTGGCGAGCAGGCCGGTCAGGTTGCCGATCAACCGGCCGGTCTTGCCGCGCATCAGTTCCGCGACGTCCGGGTTCTTCTTCTGGGGCATGATCGAGCTCCCGGTCGACCATTCGTCGGCGAGCGTGACGTATCCGAACTCGGGGGTCGACCAGGCGATCACCTCCTCCGCCAGGCGGGAGAGATCGACAGCGACCTGCGCGAGGACGTATGCCGCCTCGGAAGCGAAGTCCCTCGAGCTCGTGGCGTCGATCGAATTGTCCGCCGCACGATCGAAGCCGAGTTCCGCCGCGATCGCGTCCGGGTCCAGCCCGAGGGACGACCCGGCCAGGGCGCCCGAACCGTACGGCGACACGGCCAGGCGTCGGTCCAGGTCCCGGATCCGTTCGACGTCGCGCAGCAGCGGCTGCGCGTGGGCCAGGAGGTGGTGTGCGAGCAGGATCGGCTGCGCGGCCTGGAAGTGCGTCTTGCCCGGCATGACCGTCTCCGGGTGCTCGTCCGCCTGGGACACCAGCGCGTCGACCACGTCGATCACCCCCCCGGCCACCTCCCGCACCGCGTCGCGCAACCACATCCTGAACAGCGTGGCGACCTGGTCGTTGCGGGAGCGGCCGGCCCGGAGGCGGCCGCCCACCTCGACACCCACCCGGTCGATCAGGCCGCGTTCGAGCGCGCCGTGCACGTCCTCGTCCGACTCCGCCGGGACGAACGCGCCGGAATCGACGTCGGCGGCCAGACGGTCCAGACCGTCCAGCATCGCGTCGAGCTCCGGACCGGAGAGCAACCCGGCACGGTGCAACACCCTGGCATGGGCCTTCGAGGCCCTGATGTCGTAGGGCGCCAATTCCCAGTCGAAATGCGTGGACTTGCTCAGCGCGGCCATCGCCTCGGCGGGGCCTCCGGCGAAGCGCCCGCCCCACAGGGCGCCGGTGTTGGTGCCGTGTCGATCGTCCCGGCGGTCGGGTCCGCTCACAGCCCGAGGTCCCTCTTGGCGGCGATCTTGGAGCTCAGACCGTGGAGGTTCACGAAGCCCTTGGCGTAGCTCTGGTCGAACGAGTCCCCCTCGTCGTAGGTCGCGAGGTTGAAGTCGTACAACGACGAGTCGGAGCGACGGCCGTTGACGACGATGGACCCACCGTGCAGGACCATCCGGATGTCCCCGGAGACGTGCTGCTGGGTGTTGTCGATGAAGGCGTCGAGAGCGTACTTGAGCGGAGAGAACCACAGGCCGTCGTAGACCGCGTTGGACCACTCGTCGGAGACCCCTGACTTGTACCGGGCCAGCTCCCGCTCGAGGGTGACGTCCTCGAGCGCCTTGTGCGCGGTGATGAGGATCATCGCACCCGGCGCCTCGTAGACCTCGCGACTCTTGATCCCGACGAGACGGTCCTCGACCATGTCCAACCGACCGACACCCTGGGCCCCGCCGCGGCGGTTGAGCTCGATGATGGCCTCGAGCACGGAGACCTTCCGCCCGTCGATCGCCACCGGGACGCCCTCCGAGAAGGTGACGGTGACCTCGTCGGGAGCCGCGAAGTTGAGGGTGGGGTCCTCGGTGTAGTCGTAGACGTCCTTGGTGGGAGCGTTCCACAGGTCCTCGAGGAACCCGGTCTCCACCGCGCGGCCCCAGACGTTCTGGTCGATCGAGAACGGGGACTTCTTCGTCACGTTGATGGGGATCTCGTTCTGCTCCGCGAACTCGATGGCCTTCTCGCGCGTCCAGGCGTAGTCCCGGACCGGGGCGATGACCTCGAGGTCGGGGGCGAGGGCGCCGAAGCCCACCTCGAAGCGGACCTGGTCGTTGCCCTTGCCGGTGCATCCGTGGGCGACGGATGTCCCACCGTGCATCTTGGCGGCGGTGACCAGGTGTTTGACGATGAGCGGTCGGGAGATCGCCGAGACCAGCGGGTACTGCCGCATGTACATCCCGTTGGCCTTGATCGTGGGCGCGCAGTACTCGTCGGCGAACTCGTCGCGGGCGTCCACGACGATCGACTCCACGGCCCCGCAGTCCAGGGCACGCTGCCGGATGACGTCCATGTCCTCACCGCCCTGGCCCAGGTCGATGGCGACGGCGACGACCTCGGCGCCGGTCTCCTTGCCGATCCAGCTGATGGCTACTGACGTGTCGAGGCCGCCGGAGTAGGCGAGGACTACGCGATCGGACATGGTGTGCTCCTTTGTTGTTCGGGTCGGAGAGTATCGGGTCGGGCGGTGGCGGTCAGACCGGGCGCCGGGCCAGCGAGGCCAGCCGGTCCGCGAGCTCAGCGCCCCCGACGGGCTCACGGGCCATCACGAATATGGTGTCATCCCCGGCTATCGTGCCCACCACGTCGTCGAGGTTCGCGCGGTCGAGCGCGCTCGCCAGGAAGTTCGCGGCGCCGGGCGGAGTGCGCAGGACAGCGATGTTGCCACTGTGGTCCGCGGAGACCAGGAGGTCGCCGAGCAGCCGGCCGAGC
>NZ_JAALDW010000317.1:0-4918 GCF_014145055.1 Dietzia sp. DQ11-38-2 | reverse complement strand
ATCCGCTCGCTCGGACGCCTACGCCGCCGCCACCCGCCGCCTCACCGACCGCGACCTGGTCTACGAGTGCTACTGCTCACGCCGCGAGATCGCCGAGGCGCCGCGCGCCCCGCACTCCCCACCCGGCGCCTACCCCGGAACCTGTCGCGATCTCACCGACGCCGAGCGAGCGACCCGCCGCGAGGCACTCGGTCCGGGTCGGGTGCCGGCCCTGAGGCTGCGCGCCGGCATCACCGAACTCACCGTCGACGACCTGATCCACGGGCCCTATACAGGCGTTGTGGACGACGTGGTGCTCCGCCGCGGGGACGGGGTGTGGGCGTACAACCTCGCCGTCGTCGTCGACGACTCCGACCAGGGCGTGGACCAGGTCGTGCGCGGTGAGGACCTCCTGCCCTCCACCCCGCGCCAGGCCCATCTGGCCGAGCTCCTCGGCCTGCCCCGGCCGGAGTACGTCCACGTGCCGCTCGCGGTCAACGTAGCCGGCGAGCGTCTGGCCAAGCGGGACGGTGCGGTGACCCTGGCCGACCTGGCCACGGAGGGGACGACGACGAGGACGGCCGTCGCCCGGATCGTGGCCTCGCTGGGTGGACCACCCGGTGCGGATTCGATCGACGCGCTGTTCGGGGTGATCAGCCCGGAGTCGTTGCGGACCGGCCCCTGGGTCGTCACCTGATCGTCTCCTGTCGCGCCTCGCCCACGGACCCCGGATCCCGCGCCTTTCCGGCGCGCGGCGGCCGGTGAATTCGCGGGACGGGCTCGCCGGAGCGGATAATCGACGCCCGTGACCACTCCATCGCAACAGAATCCTGACCTCCACGGGCCTGGGCGGCCGGACGGGACCAGTCCCGAGCCGGCGCGCAGCACACCGGGCTCCACCGCTCGGACCGCTTCCGACCCATCCCCCACCCGGCCAGCGCCCACCGACCGGGACGACAGCACCGGGACCGACCGCGCGGTCTTCGCCACCATCGCCAGCCCGTACTACGGCTATCTGATCGCCCTGTTCGTCGGCGTCATGCTCATCAGCAACGTGACCGGCACGAAGGGCGTCCTGCTCTTTCCCGGCCTGAGCTTCGAGCTCGGCTTCCTCAGCCTCGACGGGCTCGTCACCGACGGCGCCTTCCTGCTCTTCCCGCTGGCATACGTGCTCGGCGACGTGATCAGCGAGGTGTACGGCTTCAGGGCGATGCGCCGCGTCGTCCTCTCCGGCTTCGCCGTACTGGCGCTGGCCGCGCTGAGTTTCACGTTCACCGTCCACCTCCCGCCGGCCCCGTTCTACGAGAACCAGGAGGCGTTCGAGGCCGTTGCCGGAGTGATCCCGCAGTTCTTCCTCGCAGGCCTCGCCGGATACGTGGTGGGCGAGTTGCTCAACTCCTACGTGCTGGTGTGGATGAAGCGCCGCACCGGCGAGAGGACCCTCTGGGCCAGGCTGCTCGGCTCAACCGTGGTGGGCCAACTCGCGGATACCCTCGTCTTCTGCACGATCGCCGCCCCCGCCCTGGGCATGGTGCTCGGGTCGGGCGACTACTGGAACTACGTCGTGATCGGGTTCGTCTGGAAGACGCTCGTCGAGGCGGTCCTGCTGCCGGTGACGTACGTGGTGATCGCGTGGATCAAGAAGCGTGAGCCCACCTACCAGACCGCGCTGGCCGACTCCTCTGCGGCGGGATCGTCGCCGGTGGGATCCGACCCGGCAGACTCGAGGGCATGACCTCTCACGGCAGGCGCGGCGGGCACGCTGACGGCGAGCACGCGGGCAGTGGGCGCGCTGACGGTGGGCACGGCGGATCGATACCGGTCCTCGGGGCCACCGTCGACGATCAGACCCGCTGCGTCCACTACCGCAGTCCCCTGGACGTGGTGGCGATCCGCTTCCACTGCTGCCGGGAGTTCTACCCGTGCTTCCGTTGCCACGCCGAGGCCGCTGATCACGCGGTCTCGGCGTGGCCGCGGGCCGAGTTCGACACCCCCGCGATCCTGTGCGGTGTCTGCCGGAGCACACTGTCGATCAGCCGATACCTCGAGGTCGACGGGTGCCCGGCCTGCGGGGCGGCGTTCAACCCGGGCTGTTCGCTGCACCATTCGATCTACTTCGACGGCTGACCCGCTGACCCGCTGCCCTGTGGCGAACCGGCCCCACGGCCTCGCCCGAGGTGCGCGTCCTCGCCCGAGGTATGCGTCCTGAATGGTGCAGAGACGCAGCGCAAGTCCACCGAGACCTGACGAAGAGGCCGCGCAAGCCGAAGAGGGCGCGCAAGTCGGCGCGACAGCGGGCGGTGCCGGCGGGCGGTGCCTGCGGGCGGTGCTACGCCGAGTAGTACCGCCCCAGGAACTCCGCCTTGTACGCCAGGTACTCGTCGGGCCCGGCGTCCATCGCGGCGCGCACCTCGTCGACCAGTCGCACCACGAATGCCAGGTTGTGCATCGTGAGCAGGGTCGACCCGAGGAACTCCTTGGCCTTGAACAGGTGGTGCAGGTACGCGCGGCTGTAGTCGCGCGAGACCTCGGACGGCCCCTCGGGGTCGAGCGGGGTGTGGTCGTGCCGGAACTGGGCGCGGGTGATGTTGACCCGGCCGTTCAGCGTGTAGATCCCGCCGTGACGGGCGAGCCGGGTGGGCGCGACGCAGTCGAAGGTGTCGGCCCCGTTCTCCACGGCCGTGAAGATGTCGTCGGGCTCGCTGATCCCCAGCAGGTGGCGCGGCCGGTCCTCGGGCAGCTCCTCGGTGCACCAGCCCACGATGGTGCCCAGGTTCTCCTTCTCCAGCGCGCCACCGATCCCGTAGCCTCCGAACCCGCGCCGTCCCCGGTCCTCGGCGCGGTCGCTCATCTCCACGAGCCCGCGCACGGCCTGTCGCCGCAGGTCCTCGAACTGCGCGCCCTGGACCACGCCCCACAGCGACTGGCCGGGCCGGTGGGTCCGTTCCACCGACAGGCGCTCGTGTTCGTCGAGACACCGCTGCGCCCAGCGCCGCGTGCGCTCGACCGACCTCTCCTGGTACTCGCGGGTGTTCATGAGCGTGGTCAGCTCGTCGAAGGCGAACAGGATGTCGGCCCCCAGGCCGTGCTGGATCCGCATCGAGACCTCCGGGGAGAAGCGGTGCGCGGAGCCGTCGAGGTGCGAGGTGAAGGTGACGCCGTCCTCGTCGACCTTCGCGAGCCTTCCCTGGCCCTTGTTGGTGGCGGAGTCGTCCGGGGCCTTCGCCGCGCCGGCCGACATCTCGATCACCTTCTTGAACCCCACACCCAGGCTCATCACCTGGAACCCCCCGGAGTCGGTGTAGGTCGGCCCGGGCCAGCGCATGAACTCCCCCAGCCCGCCGGCCGCGTCCACCACGTCGTGGCCGGGCTGCAGGTACAGGTGATAGGCGTTGGCCAGGACGGCCTGCGCGCCGGTCGAGCGGACCTGCTCAGGGGTCAGGGTCTTGACAGTCGCCTTGGTGCCGACGGGGATGAACGCCGGGGTGGCGATGTCGCCGTGCGGGGTGCGGATGACGCCGGTGCGGCCCCCCGCGGTGCCGTCGAGGGCCATCCGCGAACCCACGTCGAAGGTGGTCGCGCGCGGGGTGGGGGGCGTGTGAACCGACATGGGTCCCATCGTGGCACGACGGTCCGGGGGGCCGTCCGTGGCCCTACGATGGGGGGATCGACGACCGCAGCTATCGACGACGACGACGAGGTGAGCGATGCCCGGCACGAGCGGCCGACGGCTCTCCCGGCGCGAGCGCCACGATCAACTGGTGGTCCTGGGGGTGCGGCTTCTGGAGACGGTCCCGTTCCACTCGCTCTCGATGGACGATGTCGCCGAGCGGGCCGGTGTTTCGCGCAGTCTGCTGTTCCACTACTTCCCGACCAAGCTCGACTACCTCACGGCGGTGGTCAACGCGGCGGCCGATCACGTCCTGTCCCTGACCGAGGTCCCGGAGGGCACCAGCGCGGAAGACCGGACCCGGGCGATCATCACCGCACTTGTGCGCTACATCCAGCGGCGCCGCGACAACTACGTGGCCGTCCTGCGGTCGGGCCGGTCCGTCGACCCGGTCCTCGAGCAGGTCGTCGACGGCATGCACCGCACCGTCAGCCTGCGCATCCTCCGCAGCATCGGGGTGGACCGGCCCGGTCCCATGTCTCTGGTGCTCACCCGCGCCTGGTTGGCCGGAGTCGAGGAGCTGGCGCTGCTGGGCGAGGAGTCCGGGCTACCCCAGGCCACCGTCATCGACTCGGCGCTGACCACCCTCCGGGCGGTGGCCACCCTGCCGGATTTCGTCGCCGACGTCGCCCCGGCCGACGACGGGGAATGAGAGGAGTCCCGGAACTCCAGTGAGTTCCGGGACTCTCCCGTGGCGGTGGCGGTGGGATTTGAACCCACGGTTGGGGGTTACCCAACACAGCATTTCGAGTGCTGCACCTTCGGCCGCTCGGACACGCCACCGCCGATCAGGCTACTTCACGAGTGGCCGCAGGCGGAAATCGCCTGCTCGACGGGCGGATCAGGCCGTGCCGATGTAAGGCCGTGCCGGTCTCAGGCCTTGTCGTTGCCGGTGAGCTTGCCCGCTGCCTCGTTGGCCTTGTCCTTGAGCTTCTCGGCACCCTGCTTGATGCCGGCCTTGCCCTGGTCCGCCTGGCCCTCGGCCTGGAGGTCGCGGTCGCCGGTCGCGGCGCCGGCCGACTCCTTGGCGCGGCCGCCGAGCTCCTCGGCCTTGTTCGAGAACTTGTCTCCCACACCCATGTGGTGCTCCTCTCGATCGCGGCGCCGGTGCCCGGCGCCTCTCCTCACCCACCGTACGGAGATGCGCGATGGGCATCCACCGCACGACGGTCACGATCCCATCACCGCCGAGCGCGGAAGAAGTCCTCCAGCAGCGCGGCGCACTCGGTCTCGAGCACCCCGCCCCGGACCTCGGGGCGGTGGACGAGC
>NZ_JAALDW010000032.1:0-11896 GCF_014145055.1 Dietzia sp. DQ11-38-2 | reverse complement strand
CGGCTCCGCTCGACGGCGTGTCGCTCGCGGGCGCACTGGGCCGTGTCGCGGAGCGGGCCCGCGCGGAGCATCCGGGGATCGAGGTGACCGCGGACTGCGCCCTCGAGGTCGACCCACCCCCCGAGGTCGCCGCCGTGCTCGTCCGCGTGGCGCAGGAGGCGTTGGCGAACGCGGTCACACACGCCTCACCCTCGAGGGTGGAGGTGACGCTGACCGGGTCATCCACCGCTGTCGCGCTCGAGGTACGCGATGACGGTCGGGGTTTCGACGTCGCCGCGCCTCGGCCCACCGCATCGTTCGGTCTGGACGGGATGGCGCGTCGGGTGTCCGGGCTGGGAGGAGAGTTCGACGTGAGCTCCGAGACCGGCGCGGGAACCACGATCCGCGCCGTGCTCCCGACGGTGGTGGGAGGCTCGGGGACATGACGACGACGAGCGTGCGCGTTCTGATCGCGGACGATCACGCGGTGGTCCGGACGGGACTTCGCGCGTTGGTCGCTTCGGACCCCGCCATCGAGGTGGTGGCCGACGTCCCCACCGCTGACGGCGCCGTCGAGCGGGCGCGGATCGGCGACGTGGACGTGGTGCTCATGGACCTGCGCTTCGCGGGTGACGCCTCCGCGGGCGTCAGGGCGACCCGGCGACTCCGCGCACTCGAGTCACCACCGCAGGTCCTGGTCCTGACCAGCCACGACACCGATGCGGACATCATCGGGGCAATCGAGGCCGGGGCCTGCGGGTACCTCCTCAAGGACGCCGGTCCCGACGAGCTGCTGGCCGCCGTCCGCGCCGCGGCGGCCGGGGAGAGCGCGCTCTCCCCGACCGTCGCCGCCACTCTGATGACCCGGCTGCGCGACCCACGGCCGGTGCTGACCGATCGCGAGGTGGAGGTGTTGCGGGCGGTGGCGACGGGCGAGACCAATCGGCAGGTCGCGACGTCCCTGCACGTGTCGGAGGCGACGGTCAAGACGCACCTCGTGCACGTCTTCGACAAACTCGGTGTGACGTCCCGGACGGCCGCGGTGGCCAGGGCCCGCGAGCTCGGGGTGGTGTAGCCGATCAGCACCGCCCACCCTGTATCGAAGGAAGCTGAAGAGCAAGCGCATCCGCCACTCCTGAGAGTGCGTCGACGCCTTCGCCGAATGACGCTGATTCGACCGCGATGGCCACGGCTAACTCCCCTCCCGCAGCCGGCACTATCCCGAACTGACGCACGAGATAGCCGCCACTCTCACCCGGCCCCCAGCCACCCTTGAACCGAGCTCCCGGTATGCGGCCGAGTCCCCAGCTCTGATCGGGTGAGACCTGGCCCATCAGATCGAGAACTCGGCTCGATGACCCGATGCACGGTAGGAGACTTCCGAACCGCGCCTGACCCACGAGCGGCCACTGAGTCTGACCGAAGATCGAGTACTCCGCACGGGTGCGGACAGCCGGCACCTGGGTGGTGCTGTCACCCCCATCCGCGAGCACTGCGCCGATCCCAGCCGCCGACGAGGCTCCCCCGCCGAGTGAATCCCACAATCGCTCCGCCGCCGCGTTGTCGGATGCCGTGATCGCGGTAGCTGCCGACTCGAGCGTGGCCGGAGATGTGCGCGCGACGGCGACGGCCAAGGGTACCTTTATCGTCGACCAGGCGGCACCCGACTGCACGCCTCCCGCCTTCTGGACGTCGGTCCGACCACCGACGCCTGCTGCGGCGATACCAACCGGACTCGGAATACCACCGATCACTCCGGCGAGATCCACACCACCGGTCCTGGGGTCGGCTATCGGTGAGACCGGGCGATGGGCAGCTCCCGGAATCCCTTCTCCACCTGGTCCGTCCGGTCCCGGAGAGACGGTGGTGACTGTGGAGGTGACGTAGACGGTCTGTACGGGCCCGCTCGTGGGGACCAACTCACCACAACCGCACACGACGAGAACGAGCCCGCAGGCACCCGAGGTCAGTGCCCCTCGCCTGCTCAGAAAACCCATCAGTAGATGTACACGACAGCGTTGTTGCCGCCGGTACAGGTCACCACCGGTCCGCCCGAGCAGGACATCGTGTACGTCGCACCCGTCACCGGGCTGTAGGCGTCGATGGTCATCGGGCCCCCGTTGCCTCCGGATGCGAGGTAGGTGGAACGAACTGACACTGCGAACTCGCACGAGGTGACTGATGAGCCCACCGCCGAATGCGCGAGCGGGCCTCCGCCGACGTTCGAGCACACGAATGACCCGGACGGTGCAGCAGGTTGCGCCGGTTGAACCTGAGGCCGGTCCGGTTCCCCGACACTCGAGGCCGTCGCTGTGGCGGACACCGTCGATGTCACGGGTGCAGTAGTCGTACTAGTGAATCGCGGGATCATCAGGAACGCCACCACCGCGATCAGACCCACGATCAGCACGGCCATCAGGGTGATCATCACGGCCATGGCCGGGGACATCGACTGCTTCTGGTTGGTCGCCACCGGGCTCGCCTGCGGAATTCGTCCGAACTCCGACGTGGGGTAATCACTCCACTGAGGAGGAGGGTTCTGGTTCATGTCGCGCCTCCCGGCCACCCGAACACGCTCGCGACCAACCTGCCGCTGAGAATGAGAATAAGTGACGCTGCGTGGTACAAGTCGCGAATGAAGGTCCTGAACGCCACGTTTTCGACCTGAGAACGAGTCAGGTCGCGTCATCGTCTCGACGGACGATCTCAACGCATCGTCGCTGCGGAACGGGGGCATCGACTCCTAAGCTCGTCCCATGCGGAGACTCCCCTGGATCATCGGCGCTGTCGTCGTCATCGTCGTCGTCGCGCTGATCGCAGCGCCCTACCTCTACAAGGCCGTGCGTGGAGGTGACGACGCGCCGGCCGCGACCGTCTCCGTCGACGGAGCCGAGGAGGCGACCGGCACCCTGGAGGGCACGTGGGTGGTGGTGCCGGGGACCGCGCCCAACGAGACGACCGCCGGGTACACGGTCAACGAGATCCTGCGGGGGGAGCCGGTCACCGTCGTCGGCAGCACCGACCAGGTGAGCGGGCGGGCGGTCGTGTCCGGGACCACCCTCGAGTCCGCATCGTTCGACGTGCAGGTGGCGGGAATCGAGACGGACATCGACCAGCGCGACGTTCAGGCCCGCTCCCCCCAGATCCTCGACACCGGGTCCCATCCCTCGGCGACACTCACCGTGGCCGAACCTGTGGATCTGGCTGCGGTGCCGTCGGACGGCACAACGGTATCGATCCCGATGGTGGTCGAGCTGACGATCAAGGGCACGACCGTGCGTGAGCACACCGAGGTGACCGTCCTGTGGACGGGCGACGCCCTGATCGCCTCCGGCGCGGTCCCCCTCACCTGGGCCGAGGTCGGGGTCGAGCCGCCGAGCCTCGGCTTCGTCGCCGTGGAACCGGCCGGAACGATCGACTTCCTGGTGAGCCTGGCCCGGCAGTAGCCGTGCCTCGGTTTCGATACGCTTCCTGCTCCCCCGTCGGAAGCGGATGCACCGCTCCCCCGGGCTAGGCCGCCAGGAAGAGAATCAGGCTCAGGGTGAGCACCGGTTCGGGCCGGCTCCCGGACCGGGCCCACTCGCCGTCGTGCGGCAGCCGACGACAACGACTGTTCAGCTGGTCGCCACCCCGCCGACAGGGACCCGGCACCAGACCCTCCTACGGTCACCTGGTCAGTCACTCAGCCATTGCCCAGGAAAGGCCCCCGATGCGCTCACGGACCATCAGCTCAGGCGTCTTCACGGTCGCCCTCGCCGCCGGCGCGGCGCTGGCGATACCCGCCGCCGCCCCCGCCGCTCCCGCCACCAGCGTGGTGATCAACGAGGTCGAGTCCAACGGTGACGCCGTGGGCGACTGGGTGGAGCTGGCCAACCTCGACACAGAGCAGGACGTGGATATCTCGGGCTGGACGCTGATCGACGACGACCCCACGCACGATCCGATCGTCATCCCCGAGGGGACCACCATCGAGTCCGGTGGCTACTGGTCCGTCCACACCGACGTGGACCCGGACTACTTCGGGCTCGGCGGCAACGATTCGGTGATCCTCCGGGACGCGGGCGGTGAGATCGTCGACTCCACCACCTGGTCGGGTCACTCGCCCACCACCTGGGGCCGTATCCCCGACATGACGGGCGGGTTCGCCGTGACCGGTGAACCCACCCGCAACGCCCGGAACGTCGCGGCAGTCGAGGATCAGCCCGTCATCACGTCTCCATGGCCCTTCGACCCGCTGACGATCACCCCCGTCGCGCTCGGTGGCGCCTTCGCCGAGGACGACGACATGTCGGGCGTCGACATCGCGGCCGACGGCACCGCCTACGTGGTGAACAACGGCACCGGCACGCTGTACGTCGTGGCCTACGATCCGGTCGCCGGTACGTACTCGCTCTCGCGCACCTTCGTCCTGGAGTACCCCGACGGCTCGGGGCGTCCCGATGCCGAAGGCGTCACCGTGGGTCCGGACGGCGTGATCTACGTGGCCACCGAGCGTGACAACGAGTCCGGCAGCACCAGTCGCCCCTCGATCCTGCGCTTCGTCCTGCCCGCCGGCCGCGATTCCGGCACGCTCAGCGCCACGGACGAGTACTCGCTGACCTCACTCACCGGGCTGATCGGCGCGAACGCCGGCCTCGAGGCCATCGAGTACCTCCCCGAGGCATTCGGCGGAGCCTTCGCCGTGGGCGTCGAGGGGACCGGGAAGATCCACTTCGTGCGGCTGGGTGCCGAAGGTGCGGTGACCGAGATGCAGACGTACCCCTCCCCGTTCACGGGCGTGATGGCCCTCGACCACGACGAGGTGTCCGGCGTCCTGCGGGTGCTGTGCGACGAGGTCTGCGAGGGACGCTCGGTCGAGATGACCTACGACGGGACCGGGTTCGTCACCGACGGCACCCTCTACGCCCGGCCGGCCGGCATGCCCAACCTCGCCAACGAGGGCTTCGCCTCTCACCGCGAGACCGTCGAGTGCCACCTGGGAGGCGCCACCGGCACCGCCGAGCGGGTCCGGTTCCTGTGGGCCGACGACGCGGGCACCGCAGGGTTTGGTCTGCGTACCGCCGTTTCCGACGCCGGTGAGTGCACCGTGGAGGACGACGCGGACCCCGGCTCGGGATCGGCCTCCGGGTCAGTCTCCGGAGCCGGGCTCGGCGCCGGATCCCTCGCGGGGCTCCTACCCTTCATGCCAGCCGACGCGCTGATCTGAGTGCACCCGACTCAAGCCACATTTTGTGACCTGAGTCGGGAATACTCAACTACGGCGGTGAGTTGAACCGTGTGCGATCCCGGAGACGCCGGGCGCATCCCGACCAGTCCTGAAGGAGACCATCATGGCCACCACCACCCGTTTCGATCCGTTCCGTGAGCTCGATCGCCTCCTGGGCGAGGGGCTGCGCAGCGCGACCGCGTCCACCTCTCTGCCGATGGACCTGTACAAGGAGGGCGATCGCTTCGTGGGCCTCATCGACCTCCCGGGCGTCGATCCCTCCAGCATCGACATCGACGTGGAGGACCGCACCCTCACCGTCCGTGCCGAACGCCGCGCGCCGGCGGAGGGTGATGCCCAGTGGCTCATGCATGAGCGTCAGTCGGGCACCTTCGCCCGGCAGCTCGCCCTGGGCAAGGGCCTGGCGACCGACAAGATCGAGGCCGACTACAGCGACGGCGTGCTGCGCCTGGTGATCCCCGTGGCCGAGGAGGCCCAGCCGCGCAAGATCTCCGTCTCCCACGGCGCCCGAAAGGCCGAGCAGGCAGAGATCGTCGAAGGTTCCGCCGACCTCGGGAGCTGACCGCGATTCTCGTGGCCACCTGACCACCGCCCGGCCCCACACCAGGCCGGGCGGTGGTTTTCCTTCGGCTCGCGCACCCCGGCAACGTCCACGCGCTCACCTGCCGCCTTCAGGCGCACCGGGATCACCCACCACCACCAGGACATCCGTCGCGCGAGACAGCCCCACGTACACCCTCTCGCGGACCCGGTCCATGCCGTCGTGGTGGTTGCACACCAGCACCACGGCGCGGCGCTCCAGGCCCTTGAACCCGAGCACGTGGCCGTAGACGATGTCCTCGCCACTCCAGAACGTCTCCCAGTAGGGGTCATTCCCGCTTTCCTGCGCCTCGACCTGCATCGGGTGCCGCGATCCGGTGGTCAGCAACGCGACGTCCCGCGGTTCCCAGCCCTCGTCGAGCAGTCGCATGGCCTCGTCGTCACCGGCCGCTACGGCGTCAGTGCCCTCCGGCACCTCGACGTAACGGACCGCGGGCCCCGAGCCGCCGCGCAGCTCCATCCGTTGTCCCACCAGGGGCAGGAAGGCACTCGCGATCTGACGCGTGTTTCGCAGATTGTGATCGAGCACCAGCGGCACCAGGTCGACGGGCGGCCGACCGGTCCGATGGACCACGCTCTGCCCGGCGTCGCCGACGATCATCAGACGGCCGCGCTCACGATCGCGCCTTGAGCTCGATCGCCACGATCCCCGCCCCGGGCATGGCCACGAGGACGTCCACCTCGTGTTCCTTCTCCGCAGTGGAGACGCGCTGCCCCCACCACACCGGGGTGAGATCTTCGCGACACCATGTCAGCATGATACTGACATGGTGTTAGCATATTCTCCGTTCCCGATGTCGATGCCGGAAGGCCTCCATGTTCCTCGCCCTACGCGAACTGACCTTCGCGCGATCCCGATTCACCCTGATGGGCTCCGTCGTGGCCTTGATCAGCGTCCTCATGGTTCTCCTCGCCGGGCTGTCCTCGGGACTGGTCAACGACGGCGTCTCCGGCCTGCAGCGCATGCCCGTCCAGGCCGTCGCGTTCGCTCCCGAGACCCGCACCGACTCGGCGTTCACCCGATCCGTGGTCGGGCCCGACCAGGTCGAGGCCTGGGCCGCACGACCCGACGTATCGGTGGCCACACCGATGGGACTGTCGATCATCAACGCCAGGACCTCCGCCGGGACCCCGGTTGACCTCACCCTCATCGGGGCGGACCCCGAGGGCCCGCTCGTTCCCGAGGTGGCCGAAGGCCGTGCGCCCCAGTCCGACGGGGAGATCCTCATCAGCGCCACCGCCGCCGATTCCGTCGGCCCGGGCGACACGGTGACGGTCGACCGACTGGGGATCCCCCTCGAGGTCGTCGGCATCGCGGCCGCCCAACACACCTTCGGCCACGTCGACATGGCCTTCACCACCCTGGCCACGTGGCAGGACGTGCACGCGGGCACCCGCTTCGGCGAGGAGTCGCGCGCCGGCGCCCGTGAGGAGTACAGCGTCGTGGCCCTCGCCGGGGTCGACGGCGAGTTGCCCGACCTGGCCACCGGCGATGCCGCGGCCGACACCTCGGCGCGCACCCTGGAGGAGTCGTTCGACTCCTCGCCCGGATACCAGGCCGAGATGATGACGATGTCGATGATCACCTGGTTCCTCTACGCCATCTCAGCGCTGGTCGTCGGTGCGTTCTTCGCCATCCTCACCGTCCAGCGATCCCGCGAGATCGCTGTCCTGCGCGCCATGGGCGCCTCGACCGTGCGACTCCTGGGCGACGCGATCGGGCAGGCCTTCATCCTGCTGGCGGGGTCCATCGCGGTCGGTGTGGCCATCGGCGTGGGAGTGGGGTCGTTCCTGGTGGGCACCGGCATGCCGTTCGCCCTCGAGACCGGACCCATCGCACTCGGAGCCGTCCTCCTCCTGGCACTGGGACTGGTCGGTGCCACCCTCGCCACCATCCGCATCACCGCCGTCGACCCGCACAGCGCACTGGGAGAGAACCGATGACCACCACCACACGCACCGGCGACGCCTCCGCCCCGGGCCTTCGCCTGAATGGCGTCGAGTTGACCTTCCGGGACGGCGACCAGACCCTCTACGCACTGGACGGTGTCGACGTCGAGGTGGCCCGTGGTGAGGTATTGGCCGTGGTCGGCCCCTCCGGAGCCGGCAAATCGAGCCTCCTGGCCGTGGCCGGCGGACTGCTGTCCCCGACCTCCGGCACCGTCGAGGTGGGCGGGCGCGACATCACCGGTCTCGGTCGCCGGGACCTCACCCGGTTCCGGCGCGACCACGTCGGGTTCGTGTTCCAGTCCGGCAACCTGGTGCCCGCTCTCACCGCGCGCGACCAACTCCGGCTCGTGCGAACACTCGGCGGAGACCGGTCCCGGCGTCGCGATCCCGACCACCTGCTCGAGGCCGTCGGTCTGACCCACCGCGCGCGCCGCCGCCCGGCCACCATGTCCGGCGGCGAGCGTCAGCGGGTGGGCATCGCCCGCGCCCTGATGTCCTCGCCCGATCTGCTGCTCGTGGACGAACCCACCGCGGCGCTGGACCGCAGGACCAGCCACGACGTGGTGCGCCTACTCGCGGAGGAGACCCATCAGAACGGCGTCGCGACGGTTCTGGTCACACACGACCACGAGATCCTCGAACACTGCGACCGGGTCCTGGAGATGGTCGACGGCCGGCTGCACGCGCACGTGTGACCTGAAGGACACGTATGATCGGGCCTCCGCCGAGAAGGTGACGGGAGACCGACATTCCACGTATCGACGCCCCCACCGTGGGCGAACACCGGGACGCCAAGCGTCGGGCCCTGCTCGACGCGGCCCGGTCGATGCTCTCCGAGGCCCCCGGTACCCCTCCCGACATCAACGAGCTGACCACCCGGGCGGGCATGACACGGTCGAACTTCTACACTTACTTCTCCTCGCGCGCGGAGTTGGTCGTCGCCGTGGCGGAGGATCTCATGCCACGGTGGATCGACACTGTCACGGGAGCAGTGCGTGACGCGGGCGGCGGCCGTCGGGGGGTCGTGGCCTACGTGCACACCACCCTGGATCTGGTCGCCGCCGGTGACCACGCGATCCTCACCGCGCTGGCCGCGCAGCTCCCCGACGGTCCGGCACGGGAGCGGCTGACCCGGATGCACACCGAGATGACCACCCCACTGCGCGAGTCGCTCGCCGAGTCCTCCCGCTCCGATCCACAGTTGACGACCGAGCTGGTCATGGCCGTGACGTTCAAGGCCTCCGAACTCATCGAGGGCGGGCGGCCACTGGACGAGGTTCTCAGCGCGGTGGACGCCCTGATCGATCGGCCCGGGTGACCGGTGAGGTGGCACGGCGACGGGGTCGCCTCCGACGGGTCGCGCCTCACCCCGACCCGATCGCCCACCCCGTCGTCATCTGCCCGGCGAACACCGGCAGCCGCGCGAGGATCCGGTTCTGCTCGGCCCGCGGCCGGAAGTCCACGTCCAGGTAGCCCGGTGCCTCCGCCGGCCGGTCGCGCACGAGCGACCGGAACGCCGGCACGAGATCCTGCTCGATGTACTCCCAGCGTGGCTCCCTATCGGCCCAGTTGAACGCGGGAAGCGGGGTGTGCAGCACCGTCGGCCGGCCGTTGACATCCGCGCGCACCGACAGCGGGCGGAAGCCACCCAGAGTGGAGGCCCCGGGGATATCGGGGGAGCCGCCCACGGTGGTGACGTAGGTGAGCACTCGACCGACGTCCCCTCGGCCGGCCGCCGTCGCGTCCCACTGGTCGGCGATGATCTGGTTCTGCTCCCGCGACGCCATCCGCAGCAGCGCCTCCGACCTGCCCTCCGGTGAGCCCTCGTCGAGCCTCCGCCAGGCCTCGAGCGCGTACTGGTCATACGCCCCGCCCGCCGCGAGCTCCCTGACCGCCGGCAACCCCCCTGCCAGGTAGGCCTCGTGCATCGGGATCATGTCCATGAAGATGTTGCGCTGCATGATCAGCAGCCGGTGCAGGTACCAGTCCACGTCGGCGCGCGTGAGAGTCGGGCCCGCCGTGGCCAGCAGTCGCACATCGCGCGGCATCCCGGCCGCCAGCTCCCACGGCACTCCACTCAGCGCGTCACCGACCCCGGTCCCCACCTCGTGCAGCCCGGGCACGCTGAGCACGCCCCCCACCTCGTCGAGGTCCCAGAACCCGGCGGCGAACGACATCCCGGCCAGCCCGGCCATCCCGGTCCACCAGAAACCGTCGTGGGAGTTGTACAGCCGCAGGTAGTTCACGTACACCTTGTCGACCGTCTCCAGGTTCGCCTCCAGCCCCCGGGCCGGCTCCCACTCGGCGAGGTCGATCCCCGCGTTCTGAGCACCGACCGCCAGCCAGTACTGGCGCGTGAGGGTCGCGTATCGCTCCGGTGCGACGCCCGCGGCGCGCACCACGGCGAGCGCCGCGGCCAGCTCCTCGCGGTCGGTGGTCATGGAGGTGGAGAAGCCTCCCGCCGACTCACCGTGCGGATTGTCGGCCACGACGTCCAGGTAGACGGCAAAGGGTTGCGCGCTGACGTGAGCCGGCAGGTGGACGAAGGCCAGGACGGCCACGAGGAATGCGGCGATGACCTCGCCGAAGACGCGCTGGGATCGAGTCGTCACTGGCCCCCCGAACCAAAAGATGTGATGCAGATCACTCTAAGCCAATCCGGCCGGGCCCGCGCCCGAACACGCGGAGCCTCCCACCCCGATGACGCGAATCGGCGGGTCAGGGACAACAATGAACGGCGTACAGTGTCGATCCACTCTCCAGGTGACAAGGAAGTCCACGTGAGCACCTCCATCGATCAGGCCCCGGCCCGGAGCGCAACCCGAGATCTCGCCCAGATCGCGGTGTTCGCCGCCCTCATCGTCGTCCTCGGCCTGCCCGGGCAGATCAGCATCGGCTCCGCGGGCGTTCCGATCACGCTGCAGACGCTCGGCGTCATGCTCGCCGGCGCGCTGCTGGGCTGGCGCAAGGGTCTGCTCTCGGTGCTCGCGGTCATCGTCATCGGTCTCGCGCTCCCCGTCCTCGCCGGCGGCCGCACCACTCTGACCGCGCTGGCGAGCCCCACCGCGGGGTTCCTCCTCGGCTGGCTCCCGGCCGTCGTCGTGATCGGGCTTCTCACCGCCCTGATGATGCCCCGCTACCGTCTGATCCCCGGGTTGCTCATCAACATCCTCGGTGGCATCGTGGTCATCTACGCCTTCGGCGTGGTGGGCATGCTCATCCGCACCGAGCTGACACTGACGGCCGCGATCGCGGCGAACGGCGTCTTCGTCCCCGGCGACCTGGTCAAGGCGGTCGTCACCGCCGTCGTCGCCGTCCAGGTCCACAAGGCGCGGCCCGGTCTGATCGCTCCGCTGCGTGGGCAGCGTCCGACCCCCGCGTGACCGGCCCTCGTGAGTCGGGCCCCCGTGCGTCCCGGACCCCGGCGGCCGACCACCGCGGCGCCCAGATCCGGTTCGACGGGGTCTCCCACTCCTACGGCGACAGGTCAGTCCTCACCGACATCGATCTGGTGTTGACCGAGAGGCGTATCGGGATCGTCGGCGTCAACGGTGGCGGCAAGTCGACGCTCGCGCGGATGATCAACGGTCTGGTGGTCCCCTCCTCGGGCACGGTGACCGTCGACGGCCTCGACACCCGCCGCAAAGGCGCCCGGGTCCGCCGCCGGGTCGGCTTCTGCTTCACCGATCCCGACACCCAGATCGTCATGCCCACCGTGGCGGAGGACGTCGACTTCTCCCTGCGCCGGTCGGGCCTGAGCCGCGAGGATCGACGACGACGGGTCGAGCAGGTGCTCGCCACCTACAACCTCTCCGACCACGCCGATCACCCCTGCCACCTGCTGTCCGGCGGCCAGAAGCAACTCCTCGCCCTGGCGGCGGTGTTGGTGATCGAGCCCTCGGTGATCGTGGCCGACGAACCCACCACCCTGCTCGACCTGCGCAACCGCGCGCTGGTGGCCGAGACCTTCGCGGGTCTCTCCCAACAACTCGTGGTGGTGACCCACGACCTGGGGCTGGTCGCCGACTTCGACCGTGTGCTGGTGGTGGACGGTGGGCGGGTGGTGATCGACGACGCCCCCGCGGCCGCGCTGTCCGGGTACCGCCGGATCGCGTTGCGCTCGGGCTCGGGCTCGGGCTC
>NZ_JAALDW010000316.1:0-6125 GCF_014145055.1 Dietzia sp. DQ11-38-2 | reverse complement strand
GACTCGCGGTGTGTGGTGACTCAGCCGAAACGGCCGGACACGTAGTCCTCGGTCTGCTTGTTGTCCGGGTTCGAGAATATCTTCTCAGTGGAATTGACCTCGACGAGCTGGCCCGGCATGCCGGTGGCCTCGAGCGAGAAGAACGCGGTCTGATCGGACACGCGCGCCGCCTGCTGCATGTTGTGTGTCACGATCACGATCGTGAACTCGCTCTTGAGCTCGGCGATGAGGTCCTCCACCGCGAGGGTGGAGATCGGGTCGAGCGCCGAACACGGCTCGTCCATGAGCAGGACCTGGGGTTCGATGGCGATCGCGCGCGCGATGCACAAACGCTGCTGCTGCCCGCCCGAAAGCCCGCCGCCCGGCTTGTCCAGACGATCCTTGACCTCGTTCCACAAATTCGCGCCGCGCAGCGACTTCTCGGCCACCTCGTCCAGCGTCTTCTTGTTCCTGACACCCTGGAGCCTGAGGCCGGCGGTGACGTTCTCCTTGATCGACATCGTGGGGAACGGGTTGGGCCGCTGGAACACCATCCCGATGGTCCGGCGGACGGCGACGGGATCCACCTTCTTGTCGTAGATGTCCACGCCGTCGAGCTTGATGGATCCTGTGGCGTACGCGCCCGCGATCTCCTCGTGCATGCGGTTGAGCGAGCGGAGCACGGTGGATTTGCCGCAGCCTGACGGGCCGATGAAGGCGGTCACCGAGCGCGGGGGGACGTGGAGGTCGACGTCCTTCACGGCGTGGAAGTCGCCGTAGAAGATGTCGACGTTCTCGAGGTCGAGTCGCTTGGCCATGACAGGTCCTTACTTGGTCTTCGGCGCGAGCGCCTTGGAAGCGAACGTGGCAAGGACGTTCGCCAGCGCGATGATAATGATCAGGGTGAGGGCCGCGCCCCAGATGCGGTACTGGCCGGCCTCGGTCGGGTTCGAGAGCTGGTTGAAGATCAACAGCGGCAGCGAGGCCATGTTCCCCTGGAACAGGTCGAAGTTGAAGCTCGCCGTGTAGCCCACGAGGATCAGCACCGGAGCGGTCTCACCCATGACGCGGGCGATCGAGAGGAAGACCCCGGAGATCATCCCCGACAGCGCGGTGGGGACCACGATGCTCACGATGGTCTTCCACTTGGGGACGCCGAGCGCGTAGGACGCCTCGCGGAGCTCGTCCGGGACGAGCTTGAGCATCTCCTCGGTGGACCGCACGATCAGGGGCAGCATGAGCAACACCAGGGCGAGGCTCACCGCGAACGCACTGAGCTGGAACTGCAGGACGGAGACCCAGACCCCGAAGATGAAGATGGCCGCGACGACCGAGGGCACCCCCGCGAGCACGTCGACCATGAAGGTGGTCGGCCTGGCGAGCCTCGACTCGGGGTACTCCACCAACATGATGCCCGCGGCCACGCCGAGCGGTATGGAGATGACGGCGGCGATGATCGCCTGGACGAGGCTGCCGTAGATGGCGTGACCCACACCGCCCGCCATCGAGGACGGGGACACGAGGAAGAACGAATTGGTCCACCAGGTGGGGTTGATGACCGCGGGGATGCCCGACTCGATCACCTTGTACAGCAGCGCCACCAGCGGGATGACGGCCAGCACGAAGCACAGGGAGAAGACCACCGTCGCCGCCCTGTCCTTCGCCCTGCGGCTGCCGGCGATGGGCAGGAAGGTCTCCGAGGGCTTGGCGGGCTTGGCGAGGTCGGACGTTGCCTGGGTCATCAGCCGTTGACCTTTCCACCGGACACGGAGCGTGCGATGAGGTTGACGAAGAAGGTGAGGATGAACAGCACCAGTCCGGCCGCGATGTAGGCGCCGGTGGGCAGCGGGTGGTTGAACTCGGCCGCGCCCGACGCGATCTTCGAGGCGAACGTGAAGCCGCCGTCGAAAAGCGACAGGGTGCCGGGGGCGCTCGCCGCACGGAGGATGATCAGGACCGCGACGGTCTCACCGAGCGCACGGCCGAGCGCGAGCATGGATCCCGCGATCATGCCGGACTTCGCGTAGGGGAAACACGTCATCCGGATCTTCTCCCACTTGGTCGCCCCCAATGCCAGGGCGGCCTCCTGGTGGAGCGAGGGGGTCTGCCGGATGGTCTCGCGCGACATGGAGGTGATGATCGGCAGGATCATGATCGCCAGGACCACTCCGGCGGTGAAGATGGTCCCCCCACCGGCGATCGAGACGTTGCCGTCGCCGAAGAGGAAGATCCACCCGAGGTTCCGGTTGAGCCACTCTGACAGGGGGACCAGCCACGGTCCGAGGACGATCAGTCCCCACATGCCGTAGATGATCGACGGGACGGCGGCCAGGAGGTCGATGAGCGCCGACAGCGACCTCGAGAGCCGCGGCGGCGCGTACTGGACGAGGAAGGTCGCGATGCCGATGGACACCGGCACCGCCAGGACCAGCGCGAATATCGAACTCAGGACGGTCACCCTGAACATGTCGAGGATGCCGAACCTCAAGTCGTCCGGATTGGTCGTGTTCCATTCGGACGAGGTGAAGAAGTTGACGTTGTTCGCCATCAGTGAGGGCGCCGCCTGCATGACCAGGACGATCGCGATCAGGGCGATCAGGGCGACGATGACGCCGCCGGCCGCCACCGTGGCGCTGCGGAAGACCGCGTCCGCGCCCCGAGAGGACCTGCCGGCGAGGAGATCGCTCTTCGCGCCCTTCTCCGGCGCCGGCTCCGACCCCGTGCTGCCGGAGAGGTCGCCGGACTGCCCGGTGCTCCGGTCGGCGTGGCGGTCGACGGATTCGTGAACTGTCATTGGACCTTCAGTCGCTCGGGGTGACGTGGACGGTCACCGGCTCGCCGAGGCGGGCGACGGGCCGGTGACCGGTGGATCAGGAGATCTCGGAGATAGCGGTGAGGAGCTGCTCGCGGAAGGCGTCCGGCACGGGGATGTATCCCTCGTCCTCGAGCTGCGCCTGGACGTCCTCCGCCACCGCGATGTTGAGGAACGACCGGACGGCCGCGGCGGTCTCCGGATCCTCGTACGACGAGCAGACGATCTCATAGGTGGGCAGGATGATGGGGTACGCACCCGCGGCTTCGGGGACGTAGAACGACGAGGTGTCGATGACCAGGTCGTTGGTGCCCTCGTTCTGCAGGCGTGCCGAGTCGATCGTCACGCCGGCCGTCTCGGCGTTGAGTTCCACGCCCTCCGGATCCGCGGGGGTGATGACCTTGACCATCGACAGGTCCTGGTTCTTGGCGTACGACCACTCGGTGTAGGTGATGGTCCCCGGGGTCTGGCCGATGGCACCGGAGACGCCCTCGTTACCACGGGCACCCTCGCCGACCCCACCGGTGAAGGTCTTGCCGGCGCCCTGCGTCCACGCGCCCTCGGAGGCCGCCTCGAGGTACTTCTGGAAGTTGTCCGTCGTGCCGGACTCGTCCGACCGGAAGATCACGGTGATGGACTCGTCCGGGAGGTCCACGCCCTCGTTCTCCTCGGCGATCGCCGGATCGTTCCACGTGGTGATCTCGCCGTTGAAGATCTTGGCGAGGGTGGGGCCGGAGAGCTTCAGCTCGACGCCGTCGAGGTTGTACGCCACCGCGATCGGGCCGAAGACGGCGGGGATGTTCCACGCCTCGGAACCGCACCGCTCCTCGGCCGCCGCGTAGTCGGCCTCCTTCAGCGGGGAATCGGATCCACCGAAGTCCGTGATCCCACCGGTGAACTCGCTCACGCCGGCGCCCGAGCCGTTGGAGTTGTAGTTCAGCGTCTGACCCTCGCAACTCAGGGCGTAGGAGTTGGCGAAGATCGTCATGGCGTTGTTCTGGGCGGAGGACCCCGACGCGGTCAGGGTCGGCTTGCCCTCACATTCCGCGCCGGAGACACTCTGCGCCGCGGTGTCACCGCTTCCGGTGTTGTCATCCGAGCAGGCGGCCAACCCGACCGCGGTGAGGGCGGTGAGGCCGAGAAGAGCACCGGTGCGCTTGAGGTCCACTGAATCTCCTTGTTTCGCCCGGCGGCGAGCCCTCCGGGACATGTCTTTGGTGACAGCAACACGACGCCGGGCCGATTCCGAGACCCGACGAGCACAGAACGTAAGGGGCCGATATGAACGGTCCCGCCGGAGAAGATGAACTAGAGATGAACTCAGCGGATGTGTCACGAAAGGAACGCTTAGTCAGGTCCCGACCAGTGCGCCGAACTGGGCATATGGGCGGCCAGCGGGTCGCCTGATCCGATACCTCACTCCGAGGCGTAGGTCACATCGCGGTGCTCGACCGTGAACCCGAGCTTCTCGTAGGTCCTGAGGGCAGCCGTGTTGTCGCCCTCCACATAGAGGACGACCGACTCCGCACCCCGTGGTCCCTCGAGGTGCGCCACCCCGAGCGAGGTGAGCATGCCCCCGAGTCCCCGACCCTGGTCGGCCGGGTCGACCCCGACCACGTAGACCTCACCCTCCACGGGGGAACCGGGCTCGGTGACCGTCTTGGTCCAGTGGAACCCCGCGAGCCGTGGCGCCGGCCCGACGGTATCGACGGCCAGGAAGACCCCCGCGGGGTCCACCCACTCCACCGCGAGGCGCTGGTCGAGCATCCCACGGCTCCACCCGCCCTGCTCCGGGTGCCACGAGAAGGCGGCGTTGTTGACGCGGAGCAACTCCTCCCGGGCGTCCAGCCCGGGCCACCGCCCACCTCCTTCGGAGACCGCCTCCGCCAGGGTTCCCGTCTCGATCCCCTCGGCGGGACCGATCGCGGGGAGTGCGGGGCCGTCGGCCGCGCTCCGACGCATCTTGAGGAGCTCTCGGGTGCGCACCAGACCGACCGAAGCGGCGAGCGCTCGCGCGGCCGGCAGGTCACCGTGCGCCCACACCGCGGCGGCGGGCTCCAACTCGAGCACGGTGCGCACCAGTTCCGAACCGACCCCTCGTCTCCGCTCCCGGGGGGCGACGACCATCTCGGCGGTCGCGTCCCCGCCCTCGCCCGCGAGCTGTGCGTAACCGACGACCCCTCCCCCGTCGCCGCGGATCAGCAGATGGCGGACGCCCTGCCCGTCGTCCGACCGGAGAGACCGCATCGGCTGCTCGCCGAGCGGGGGCACCCCGTCCTCGTCGCCGGCCTCACGGGCGACCGCCTCGATCATGGCGGCCGTGGCGTCGTCCACCGAACGCTCGATGGCGATCATGCGTCTCCCCCGTCCTCCCTGCGGTCGGTCGGCCGGACCGCCTTGTACCCGACGTTGCGCACGGTTCCGATGAGGGACTCGTGGTCCGGTCCGAGCTTGGCGCGCAGTCGCCGGACGTGGACGTCGACGGTCCGGGTGCCGCCGAAGAAGTCGTACCCCCACACCTCCTGGAGGAGCTGGGCGCGCGAGAACACCCGCCCGGGGTGTTGGCACAGGTGCTTGAGGAGTTCGAACTCCTTGTAGGTCAGATCCAGGGGTCGGCCCTTGACCCGTGCCACGTAGGTCTCCTCGTCGATCACGAGCTCGCCCACCGTGAGCAGTCCGCCGTCGGACTCGCCCTGCGACGAATGACGTGCGGCGGACAGTCTGAACCGGGCGTCAACCTCGGCGGGCCCGGTGGTCGGCAGGATGATGTCATCGAGCCCCCAGTCCCCGCTGACCGCGATCAGTCCGCCCTCGGAGACCACCGCGATGACGGAGATCTCCGCGCTCCCCGAGAGGAGCCGGCAGAGCGCGCGCGAGGCCGCGAGATCACTCCTCGCGTCGACCACGGCGAGCGCGGCACCGGCCAACTCGCCCACCGAGGAGGCGAGGGGCGGTAGCAGCCTGACCGAGTGCGGCAGGAGCGACAGAGCCGGGACCACCGTCTCGGGATCGGATTCAGCCGTGAGGAGCACTACGTCCATGTGTCGCTTCCTCCTCGTCCTGGCGCCCAGACGATACTAGCGACCCACCCCCCAGTTACGGCCATCGGAGTAGACCTGAACCCCATGAGAGCTCGTCGCACCGTCGCGGTGGTGGCCGCCACCCTGGCCGTCGCACTGGCCGGCGCCTTCGCCGTCGACACCGTCAACGCCTCCAGGGTGGAGGCCGACGTGTCCACCCGGATCCGCCCCGCCACGCCGGGACTCCCGGCCCCGTCGGTGATGCTCGGCGGGGGTCCGACCGCACGGTGGACCGGGCCCGGGACGCCGGCGTC
>NZ_JAALDW010000315.1:0-2414 GCF_014145055.1 Dietzia sp. DQ11-38-2 | reverse complement strand
GGACAGGTCACGCGGGGTCGGCGCGGAGTTCAGGCCCAGCTTCGCCGAGCAGGCGGGCCACGCTCCCCAACCCTGACCCGCGAGGGTCCTCTCGGCGACGGCGATCTGCTGCTCGCGGGTCGCCTGGTTGGCGGTCGGAGCGTACTGGGTGCCGCCATAGGCCGCCCAGGTGCTCGGCGAGAACTGCAGTCCGCCGTGGTAGCCGTTGCCGGTGTTGATCCCCCAGTTGCCGCCGGCCTCACACTGGGCGAGACGATCCCAGTCGGAGTCCGGGGCCGCGTTGGCGGCCGGGGCGAGGGCGAGCCCGGCGGCGGAGAACGCGGTGCCCGCGAGGACCACCTTCACCGCCGTCCTGGGTGCGGAGGCGGGGGTGGCAGCGCGGTGGCGTCCGGTGTTCGAGGTCATATACGCGTCAGTCCTTTTCACTCGGTGCCTACGGGGTGAGCTGTCGGGTTCGGACGAGTGTGCCCGGCCGCGGATGGCGGCTTGACCCCAAGGCGACCTGTGGTCGCCGGCCCGGCAAGGGCCCTGATCGGGTCCCCCGTCCCCGCCCGGTTACGGTCACTGTCGCAACGGCCGCAGGGCGGGGTTCGGTGGTGCGTCCGATGCCAACTCGCTGACGAGTCTGACTCGAACAGTAGCGGGTTGATGCCGGATCGTCACCATTCTGAGATAAAACCAGGTCACGCAGAAGGGTGGCTATCAGTGTTATCCGCTCGTTACCTGGAGATTCGCGGACGTGTGGGTTCCGTCACGCCCTGGGCGGCCGGGAGCCGAGGATGGCGTACAGCAGCCCCAGGAGGAACCCGACCGGGGTGAACACCATCGCGCCGACGTAGAGGAACGTGGGGGCGTCCCGGTCCAGCACGAACGGGGTGAGTGCGGCGAGGATCGTGAAGACGACTCCGACGGCGAAGACGGCCAGGGCGGCGACGAACAGCCCGCGACGTCTGGGGCGGGACGGGGTGGGCTGGGCCGCGTGAGGGGTCCAGGGGTCGGGGTCGTCGGCCGGGGGTCGGGCATCTGAGGTCACACCGGGCAGGCTACCGGCCCGATGCGGGCACCGAACCGCCACCTCGGCGAGGGTAGGCTCGACGGCGACGTGGTGATGGTCGGTCGCACCTGTGCGCGATCGTGTGGAGAGGTGGTTCGCGGTGCCCAGTGGCAGGGTCAAGTGGTACGACGCGGAGAAGGGATTCGGTTTCCTGTCCCACGAGGGCGGGGAGGACGTCTACGTCCGGTCCGACGCCCTTCCTGCCGGCGTGGACACGCTCCGGCCCCGCCAGCGGGTGGAGTTCGACATGGTCTCCGGTCGGCGCGGCCCCCAGGCGCTCCGGGTGGTCGTCCACGAGGACCCCACCGTCGCGCAGGACCGTGCGCCCCGGGGTGGCCCACGGCACTCCCCGGATGAGCTGCACGGGATGATCGAGGACATGATCAAGGTGCTCGAGTCGACCGTCCAGCCCGAGTTGCGGCGCGGCCACCGTCCCGACCACAAGGTGTCGAGCCGGGTGGCCTCGGTTCTCCGCGCGGTCGCCCGCGAACTGGACGCGTGACCGGCAGGATCAGTCCGCGTAGTCGAACCCGACCGACCACTCGCCGCTGAGGATCGTCTCCGAGCCGTCCGCGGCGTAGACCAGCGCGACCGCCCGGAGCGCCAGCCCCTCGATCCGTCCCTCGTCGGGAAGGGCGACCGGGACGAGCAGTTCGCCGGGCCCGTCGGGCTCGACGGTGTACTCGCGGAACCCGTCCGCGCGGACCTCGTAGACGTCGAGCGTGGCGCGGCGCAGCTCGACCGGGAGCCGAACCGTGAGCGTGTGCTCACCCGAGATGACGAACCGGCCCACCGGATTGGCATAGGTGGTGCCGTCGAGGTCCGTGGCCGCGAACGGAGGGACCTCGACGTGATCGCGGTCGGTCGCGACGGTGATCGACGGCACCGACCCGTGGCGTGAGGCCGAGCCCTGCCACGCCCCCACGATCGCGGCGATCATGACGATCACCCACGCCAGGATCGCCCAGGTGACTGGACGAACGCGGGGGCCGGAGGCGGGGGCATCGCTGCGGGAGCTCACTCCTCCATTCTGCCCAGCAGGCGTGCGCCGAACGAACGGGGGTCACGTGGTTCTCCGGGGAACCGGGGTCGGTTGCCGCCGAGCCCGGGCACGAGCGTGGATCCGCGCGCGGTCAGGAGGGACTGCGCGAACAGCAGGGCGCCGACGACCGCGATCACGCCGAAGCCCACGGTGAAGTCCGGCGGCAGGAGGACCCCCAGCGCGCCGCCCGCGACCCATGCCAGCTGCAGAGCCGTCTCGGACCGGCCGAACGCCGACGACCGCGCGGAATCCGGGATGTCCGTCTGGATCGAGGCGTCGAGCGCCACCTTGCCGAGCGCGCTGCTCACCGCGGCCACG
>NZ_JAALDW010000314.1:0-1797 GCF_014145055.1 Dietzia sp. DQ11-38-2 | reverse complement strand
CGCGGAGTGGTCGATCGGGGTCCGCGCCCCGCCCCACCGGACCGGGCACTCCATTCTCATCCTCCACGCGACCCAGCCTAACGGCCGGGCGGGCGCAGGCGGCGCAGGAGTCTCGACCACCGGCTGCCCGACGAGGGCTCCGTGACCCGGGGGACGTCCTCGGACGCGCCCTCCCCGAGACGTCGGAGTCGCTCCCGCAGATCCCCGGGCATGTGGATGGGGCCGGACCCGCGAAGAGCCCGACGAGCGTCCTGCTGTTCGGTCACCTCGCGGCGGCACTGCGGGCACAGCGCGAGATGGGCGTCCGCGCGGACCTTTCCGGCGGAGGGGAGGCACCCGTCGACGTACGCCGCCGCCGCCTCGGTGGAGAGGTGGTCGGTGGAGAGGAAGTGGTGTCCCCCACGGGGAGGCGGAGTGCTCTCCGCCACTTCACGGACCGAATCCCGGGACAACCGGTACTCGGGGGCGGGACCGCGTCCCGCCTGGTATCGGTCCACCCTCGCCCCTTCTCGTCCGTCTTCCTCTGTACCTGATCCGGCCGGCACCCGGCGCTCCCACCGTCCGAGGGGCTCAACGCGCCGAGGGCGCCGCTGGTTCCCCGCAGACCCGGAGAGATCAGTCGATGCCCTGGTGCACCCCGGTCACGCCGGCCGCCTCGAGTTCGGCCCGCAGGGCGGACCGTCCCCGATGGATCCGGCTTCGGACCGTCCCCATCTTCACGCCGAGGATCCGTCCGACCTCCTCGTAACTGAGATCCTCGATGTCGCACAGCACCACCGCCGCGCGGAACTCGGGTGAGAGGTTGGCCAGGGCGGTCTGGAGCACCGGATCGAAGGTCTCCTCCGAGAGGACCTGCTCCGGACTGCGTTCCCGGCCCGGCACCCGCTCGGCGTCGTCGGGGAGAGCCTCGAAGCGGATGCGGCCTCGGCGCCGCGCCATGTCGAGGAAGAGGTTGGTGACGATGCGGTGCATCCACCCCTCGAAGGTGCCCGGCTTGTACTTGTCCAGGGACCTGAACACCCGGATGAACGCCTCCTGGGTGATGTCCTCCGCGTCGTGGGCGTTTCCGCAGAGCCGGAAGGCCAGACGGTAGACCCTGTCCCCGTGCTGGGCGACGAGTTGGGACCAGGACGGCATGTCCGCGGCATCACCGCTCGCGTCGAAGCGTGCGGTCCCCACCGCCTCATCGTGGTCCCCGCCGGGGACGATCGACGTCTCGTGCACGGTCTGCGAGTACATGCGCTGCCGCCGCCTTCCGGCGCGGGATCCTCGCAAGTCGCCCGCGCGGTCTTCCGCCGCACCCTCGTGGAGCGACGTGGTCCCACCCTCCCTCATCGGGCTGTTCTCACGGTATACCCGTACTGAGATCCCCCTGAGAGTCTCATACCGATCCGATCACCGCGCGTTGGACACGTCGTACGCGCACGCGGCGATACGCTGACCAGGTGTCCGATTCGACTGACGTCCCCGCCACCGACCGTTCCCGGCTCACCGATCTCGCGCGCCGCAGTGCCGGTCTGGTCGACGACTCCCTCTACGCCCCCGCACGCGCGGAGGCGGCCGAACTGGGTGCCGCCTCCCCGGACGCGTTGACCGCCGAGGTGATCCGGTTGGTCGCGAGACTGACCGGAGCCCGGGCCGCGGTGTGCATCTCCCCCGCTCCCGGCGTCCCCGCCCTGGCGATCCTGGCCGCGACCGGGCAGGGCTCGGGCACCGTGGTCACCTGCATCACCGACGATCCTCATCACCTCGAGGCGGCGCGGGCCGCGGTGCGGGACGCCGGCCACCCCGCGTCCG
>NZ_JAALDW010000313.1:0-5603 GCF_014145055.1 Dietzia sp. DQ11-38-2 | reverse complement strand
CGCGGGACGGGCGGGGCCGTGGGGCACGCGCAGAGCCTCGCGCAGGGCCTGCCGGTAACTCGTCCGCCCGCCGGGCGGGGCGCCGAGCACCTCGTCGGCGTCGTCGTTGAGGACGATCGCCTCGCAGCGCAGCGATTCCACCAGCGGCCGGGCCAGGCCGGTCTCGAGTGGGGTGACCAGTCCCATCCACAGCGAGGACAGCTTGGGGGTCAGCACGGGGACGGGGACCATGAGCCGGCGGTGCAGTCCGGCCTCCTCGGCGTAGATCTGCATCATCTGCCCGTAGGTCAGCACGTCCGGGGCGCCCACGTCGATCACGCGGCCATCGGCGAGCTCGCCCTCGAGGGGAACCGTGGTGGCGGCGGCGAGGTAGTGGACCACGTCCCGGACGGCGATCGGCTGGATCCGGTTGCTCACCCACTTCGGGGTGACCATGCCGGGGAGCCGGGTGGTCAGGTGGCGGATCATCTCGAAGGACGCGGAGCCCGAGCCGATCACGACCCCGGCCTGGATCACCAACGCGGGCACGGACGAGGCCAGCATGGTCCGCCCCACCTCGACGCGCGAGCGCAGGTGCGTTGACAGATCGGTCTCGCCCTCCGGGTGCAGCCCGGACAGGTGCACGATGCGCCCCACCCTGGCGGCCTCGACGGCGCGGGCGAAGACCTCGGTGGTCTCGCGTTCTTCCCGCTCGAAGTCGGTGGTGTGGCCCATCGAGTGGACGAGGTGGCAGGCCACATCGACGCCGGCGAGCGCCTCGGTCAACGCGGCCTCGTCCCCCAGTCCGCCCTCGTGGATGGTCACCTGATCCCGCCAGGGCACGTCGTCGAGCCGGGCGGGGGTGCGCGCCAGGACCGAGACACGGGCGCCGTCGGCGAGCAGTCGGGGGACGAGGCGGGAGCCGATGTACCCGGTCGCGCCGATGACGAGGACGCGCGGGCCGGACTGGGCGTCGGGGGCCTGGGCGTCGGGGGATCCGTGGGGCGTGGACATACCCGAGACTCTTCCAGTGTGGGCGCGCTCGCGCACCCGTTGTGCGTTCGGCGAGCCGACCCGCATGCTCGACCCGAAACCGGACCCGGGTGTGCCGCTTCCGGGCACGAGAGGCGCGATATCCGGATACTGGATTCAGACGAGGCGGACGGACCGTGACGGACGGAGGGAGAACGGATGGCGATCGGCGCGGCACGACCCCGACAACTCTCCAGGTCGATGGACCTGTCCGGCGTCCGCATCGAGACCGCCAGGCTGCGCTCGGAGCGGGCCGTGGCCACCTTCTGGCGGTGGTGGTCCGAGGGCGGGTGTCGTCGTACGACCGCCGCGATCGAGTCGGGGAACGCCCGCCGGGTGGTCCCGGAGATCACCTCGCTCATCGAGGCCATCGATCCCGGTCTCTCGTGGGAGTTCGTCCCCGCATCCGAGGGTGATCCGCACCGGCTGACCGTCACCGCGGCCGGGGTGCCGGAACTGCGCGGGGTGGCGCGCCGCTGGCTCGCCCAGGCCCCGCCCGACGATTCCGAGTGGACATACGCCGACCTGCGTGACCCGGTCCCCGGGCGCGCCATGCACTTCCGCGACCGGCGGCTGGGGTTCGACGAGGCGGAGGTGGTGGTGGACGTGGGGCTCTCCCGGGCCGACGTGACCGTCCACCATCCCGGGTTCGCCGGACTGGTGGGATCCGATCCCTCGATCGCCGCCTACCTGTTGCTCGACGCGATGTGCGGCGAGGCCGCGGTGGAGACGTGGGTGGGCACGATCCGGTCCAACGCCACGGCCCCGGGTGACGACGCGGTCTCGCTATACGCGCTGCCCGGGATCCTGCGGGAGATCGAGCAGGAGAACACCGACGAGGCGGGGGAGCCGGCCTGGCAGATCCTGCACGGCGACACCTCGCAGGGTCCGATGGTCGCCGTGGTGCGCGTGCCCCTGGTGGCGCTCTCGGCACCGGAGTTCGACCGGCACGTCGCCGTCCACGTGCCCTATACGGATGTCGAGGACTGTGGGCTGCCGGGGTCGGGCTCACTGCCCGGGCTGCGGGACCTCGAGGACCACCTGGTCGACCGGCTGGAGGGCACAGGCGAGTGCGTGGGCGCCGAGAGCTGCAACGGCCGCCGGCTCCTGCACTTCTACGTGGACTCCACGACCCCCGCGCACGAGCAGCTGCGCGTGGCCTGCTCCGGCTGGGACCAGGGCGAGGTGACCCTGACGGTCACCGACGATCCGGGCTGGCGGAAGGTTCAGCACCTGCGGGTGTGAGATCGGCCGAGGCCTGACTCTGGCCCGGCCCCGGTACGGTGCCGACGAAGGCGTCTTCGCCCGGGCCGGTCACCACGGACACCCGCCGGGTGGGCCCGGAACGGGGTTCCACGGAGATCCATCCCGGTATCCGGCCGTCGAGCACCAGGTCGGGCGGGTTCGACGTCGTCGCCCCGCCGGTCGAGGACAGGTCCCAGTCGGCGTCGACCCGGATCACGGTCGGTGGCGTCACGTCAGGACCACCGGGTCCGGCTAGTGCGTCGATCCGACCCTCACTGAGGGCACCGCCGACGTCCCAGAACACCGCGTCCACCGGTGTGCCCACATCAGAGGCGTCAGCGGCAACGATCCGGTACCTGGTCTCGTCGGCGATCGCCGACAGTGATCGCCAGCGGTCCGGGACGTCTGTGACCACTGCGACCCGGTATCCCGCCGCCACCGCGCGGAAGGCCACCTGGCGGCACACGGCGGAGCCGGCCGCGAGGAGCACCGAGCGCAGGTGGGGCCCGGCCAGCTGGACGGCGGCCGCGTCGCCCGCCCGTGTCGCGCCGAGGATCTGACCGCACCCGTGGGCGGGTGGAGCGAGCTCGTCGAGGTGGTCGAGACGCCGTCGGACGAGAGATCCGGCGACCGCATCGGGGAGTTCTTCACCCGGGATGGGAAGCACGCGCGGAGTCGGCAGGGGATGGCATGAGTCCGCACACGGGGGCAGCGCGCCCGGGGTGAGTCCCGCGAGCCACACGCTCGATACCGTGTCGACCACGTCGTGGCGTCCCGGCACGCGTCGGAGTCGGAGCACCTCGGTGATCGCCGACGCTCGCACCGAGGTGAGGGCGTCCACGACTTCACGCGGGCCGGCACCGGGGCGGACCACGAATGCCGTTCCTTCCGTGGGCTCGACCTCTGCCTCGAGGAACCGTTCGGCGAGCTCGGTGGCGTCGAACACCCGGCACGGGACGCCGTGGTGGACCAGTGATCGGCGCAGGCGCTCGGTGGCCCCCGTGATGAGACTCGCGAGGGAGCCCCGCCCCGCGCCGTCCTGGCAGGCCAACGCCAACTCGGAGACGTCGAACCTGAGGAGGAGGTGGACGCGCCGGTGTGAGATCAGCGGCAGCGGACCGACGAGCGAGCCATACACGTCGCCGTCGGGACCCGATGCGGCTCGCCGTCCGTGGACCACGACGTCGATCCCCTCGAGCGACACCCCGCCCTGATCCAGCTGGCGTGCGACAGCGCTCAGCGGGAGCCGTACTCCCCGGAAGTCGGCCGGGTCATCGCGGCCGACCTCTGTGGTCAGGAGGGCACCGGCGGAGATCTCGACTCCTGTCGTCACCACCCGGTGACCCTCGACGCAGCCGACCAGTGAGAAGTCGGGGGAGACGAGGTCCACGACGTCCACGGGGAGACGGCGCGAGCGAGGGCCGCGGACCGAGAGCGGTCGTCCTCGACGACGGACCGTGACCGTACCGGCGACCAGAGTGGCGACGCCGAACTGTATCCAGGGTTGCCACTGCGGAGGGCAGATCACCGCGAGCGCGGCCGAGGAGACGAGGACGACCACGACCGCGGGAAATGCGCGAAGGGTGATCATCGGTCCTCCTCCAGGCCTGGTCGAGGGCGTGGAAGGCCGCCCGGGAAGCCCGGCCACCGGGCCGGGACCGTGGCGTACCCTACCCCCGGAACCCGCCGCCGCGGGGCGTCACAATCGTGGAAGGGACCGGTCCGTGCCGCTGAAGCCGACCACCAGGGCCCAGGTGGATGGACACCGATTCCTGTCTCGCCGGGCCCGTCTCGCGGTGGTCGTCCGGGACGTCCGGATGCTTCATGACCCACTGCGTCGCCAGTCGACAGGGTTCGCGGTCGGTGTGGCCGCCGCCGTTCTCGGCTGCGTCGGTGCCGCGGTCCTGGCTCTGCTCGATCCGATGCCCGACGTGGAACGCGCGGTGATCATGGTGGGCCGGGAGTCCGGCCAGATGTATGTCCGCGCCGGCGACACGGTCCACCCGGTGTTCAATCTCGCCTCGGCCCGTCTGGTGACCGGCCAGCCCGCGGAACCGACAACGGTGCGGGACTCGGATATCGCAGGGACCCGGCGGGGTGGCCTGGTGGGCATCCCGGGAGCACCGTCCGCGTTGCCGGCGCCCCGCGATGCGGGCGGGGTGGCGGCCGTCTCGTGGACGGTGTGCGACGAGGTCGCCGACGCCGACCGAGGTCTCCCCCGGATCGTCTCGACCAGCGTGGTGGCCCGTGACGGAGCGGTGGGGCCCGGTCGCGAGATCTCGCGCGACGAGATCGTCCTGGCGGACCAGGACGGCAGGGGGTGGTTACTGAGGAACGGCACCCGGTCGAGGATCGACCTGGCGGACGGTGACCTCCTGTCGATCCTCGGACTGGACGGCATCGCACCGCGACCGGTCACCGCCGCGTTGATCGACCCGCTGCCGGAGGTCGACCCGGTGGTGCGACCGCAGATCGAGATGGCTGGCAGACCCGTGGACTACGGTTTGGACTCCCTGCGGATCGGGCAGGTGTTCACCGTGGACACGGCCTCGGGTAGGGCGACTTATGTGGCGTTGGCGGATGGTGTCCAGGAGGTCGGTCCGGTGGTGGCCGATGTCATCCGTTCCACCTCGACCGTGGGGCCGGTCGAGGCTGTCGAGCCCGACCGGATGGGCGTTCCGCGATCGGTCGCGTTGGACGTCGACGCCTTTCCCGCGGATCGTCCGACGGTGCTCGCGACCAGCGATTCCCCGGTGTTGTGCGTCCGGGACTCCGGCAGGGAGGGGACCGCGGCCCGTCGGATGACCGTTGTCGCCGGCGCCCCGGCCCCCTCGGAGTCCGAGGCCCGGACGATGGCCGGCGCGGACGGTGGTGGGCCGGCTGTCGACGTCGTCGGGATCCCGGGCGGAGGGATGCTCGTGACGGCGATCGGGCGTGGCACGTCCACTCGTGGCGCGGTCACGACGATCGTCACCGACGCGGGGGTACGGTTCGACGTCCCAGATCAGGAAACCGCTGCAGTGCTCGGGGTGGGTGGCGCCCCGGTTCCGGTGGACGGGGCGATCATCGACAGACTCCCCGCCGGCCCGAGGTTGGATCGCCGTTCCGCTCTGGTCAGCCGGGATGGTCACGACCTCCACTCCGTCGTGGACGAGGCCTCGGGCCCGGTGGGGTGATCGCTAACGCGGTACGACGGCGCGCGGATCCGGTGAGGGTGTCCGCTCGGGCGTGACTTTCAGCACCCGGGCCGGTGGTCGTGGTGGCGGAGGCTTCGGGTTCGGGTCAGAGCGACCACGACCAGGATGGCACCCCCGACGGTGAGTGACCCGGCCGCGACGATCGCACCC
>NZ_JAALDW010000312.1:9590-10586 GCF_014145055.1 Dietzia sp. DQ11-38-2 | reverse complement strand
GGGTGGCCGGAGGCGACGGCCACCCGGGTGGAGGTCGCGGCCCGCGAGTCCTGCGTGATGGACGAGCAGGGCGCGCAGACGGAGGCGTCCCGGCTGCTGTGGTCGGCCGTCGCCAAGCTCGTCGGCGCCGCGGTCTCCCTGGTGATCCCGCTGGGGATCGTGCTCGCGCTGGTGGCGGGGTGAGGATCGTGCCCCGTGATCGCGCTGTCCAGCAGGTGGCACCGTGGTGAGGCTCATCGTTCCCGTGGTCATCGGCCTGCTGTTCCTGGCGGTGATCGCGGGCTGGTTCTGGTACACCACCTGGTTGGTGCGCTCGGCGATCGACGAACTCGCCCACCGCCGCCGGCTGCTGGCCGGAGTGGATCCGCTTCAGGTGACGGCCACGAAGGCAGCCGCGTCTGTCGAGGCGGCCCACGACGCGGCGCACAGGGCGCTCTCACTGACGGTCGAGTCCTGGTACGACCTGCGCGAGAGCCGGGCGGTGGGGACCGCACTGGTCGAGAGGTTTCCGAAGATCGAGGAGCGGGCGGCGCGGGACCCGGAGTTCCTGGATGTCCTCGAAGACGCCGACGCGCTGCTCAACGATGCCCGCCCGGGAGCGGACGAGATCGACGAGCTACTCGGGCGGACAGCACGCATGGACGAGCTGACCCTGCGGCTGAGGACCCTGGTTCATCAGTACGACTCCGCCGGGAGGCGCGGGTTCGGGCGCTTCTTCCCGCAAGGTCGGCAGTAGTCCCCATCGAATCCGCCGGCCGTCTCCTGCGTTTCGGTCGTGCTCAGCGCGGAGATTAGCCCCGGTCAGCGCGATAACCACGACCAAAACCTCGGTGAGCGTGACCGGCACGAGGACCCGGGCATGCATCGGGCGAGTAGGCCGGGCGAGTAGCTCGGGCGCTTAGGTCGGGCATGTAACGCAACACGGCGAAGAATGCACGTGACCGCAGCGGCGCTCGAGCTGCCTCTAGAGATCCCCGGGCAGCTTGTCTCGGCGGA
>NZ_JAALDW010000312.1:0-9572 GCF_014145055.1 Dietzia sp. DQ11-38-2 | reverse complement strand
TCCCGCCACGAGGACTGCCGCAGCACCCCCTCCTCGGTGAAGCCCTGGTGGCGGACCTCCACCACGAGCTTGGGCAGCACCCAGATGGCGTCGCGGCGGGCGTCGGACGGCAGGTCCTCGAGGAACGGGCTGGTCTTGCGGCGCAGCGGTTCGAGCTCCTCGAGCAGTGCCTTGCCCTGCCGGTCGGAGAAGCCGGTGCCCACGCGGCCGATGTAGGTCAGCCCCGTGTGCGCGGGCAGGCCGAGCAGCAGTGAGCCGAGCGAGCCGGAGCGCCCGCCCTTGCCCGGCCGCCAGCCGCCCACCACGGCCTCGGTGGTGGTGAGCAGCTTCTCCTTGAGCCAGGTCTTGGCCCGCTTTCCCGACTGGTAGTGCGAGTCCCGGCGTTTGGCCACGATGCCCTCCCAGCCGAATTCCTCGGCCTCGTCCAGTGCGCGGTCGCCGGGTCCGTCGAGCACGCCCGGCACGTGGACCCGCTCGACCTCCTCGAGTGCCGGCGTCAACAGGTCTAACACCTCGCGACGCCGCTCCCACCGTTCTCGGCGGAGGTCCACGCCGTCGAGTCCCAGGACGTCAAAGACGAACAAGTGCACCGGGCCGATCGACGAGTCGTCTCCTTCCGCGGCGGCCTGTTTGGCCAGTGCGGAGAACTCGGGCACGCCGTCCGGGCCGGGCACGACCAGCTCGCCGTCGAGCACCGCGGGCTTCCCGATCGCCTGCGCCAGCCCGGGGAAGCCGTCGGCCAGCCAGTCCATCGAGTTGCCGTTGCGGCTCATCACCCTGCTCTGTCGGCCATCGGTCGCCACGGTCACCCGGTAGCCGTCCCACTTGCCCTCGAAGGCCCACGTGTCCTCGGGCAAGGATGTCACCGACCCCGAGGTGGGGATCATCGGCAGAGGGGGAGAGTCGGGGCGATCGGCCATGTCCGAGTCGCGGTTCTGCCCAGCTTCCGAACGGCGGGTAGTCGAGTCGCCCGACTCGCGGGACCGCGACGTGTCTGACCCCCCGGAGCGGTCGTTATCCGAGGGGTACGACGACTTGGGGTTGTCGCGTCCGCCGTAGAACGAGTCCGGCGACTGGTCCTTCATATACTGCACGATCCACTGGTTCTTCTCGGCGTTCGTGCGTATCAACACGTACCGGCCGGAGACCTTCTCACCGTGCAGCCACACGATGATCTCGTCGGGCTTCCACTTCTCGCACTCGTAGGTTCCGCGGTCCCAGATAGTCATGTGGCCGGCGCCGTACTCGCCCTTGGGGATGGTGCCCTCGAACGTCTCGTAGCCGAGCGGGTGGTCCTCGGTGTTGACGGCCAGCCGCCGGTCCTTCGGTTCGGTAGGCAGGTTCTTGGGCACCGCCCACGACGCCAGCACGCCGTGATGTTCGAGCCGCAGGTCGTAGTGCAGGCGGCGGGCGTGGTGCTCCTGGATTACGAAGATCGGGCCGTCGTCGTCGGAGCGGTCGGTCTCGACCTCGCCGTCGAACGGCTCCGGGGTCTTGCGGCGGTCGCGCTTGCGGCGGTACTCCTCGAGGCTGGTCACCACGGCGTCGGCGTCGGTGGGGCCGGTGTCGCAGCCTTCCTCGGCTGCGGCGCGGGTGGAGTCGTCGCTGCCGGAGTCGGAGTCGCCGGAATCGGCGCCGGAAGAATCGGAACTGCCGCGCTCGGGGTCCCCGTCATCCGATGAGGACGACGAGGACTTCTTGCGGCTCGCGGACTTCTTCTCTCGCGATGCCGAGGACTTCTTAGAGGCGGACTTCTTGGTGGCATTCTTCTTCGACCCGCCGCCCTTCTTCGCGGGTCCCTCCAAGCCGTCGAGCAGGTCGCCTTCGGACTCCAGTCGCGTGAGCATCTCGTCCCAGTGCAGGTGCGTGAGCCCGCCGTCACCGAGTTCCTCCCACGAGCGCGGGGCAGCAACCCACGGCTCGGCGCGCCCGCGCAGGGAGTAGGGCGCGACGGTCGTCTTGGCGCCACTGTTCTGGCTCCAGTCCACGAACACCTTGCCGTCGCGGATAGAGCGCTTCATGGTGGCGGTGACCAGGTCCGGGGTCTGCTTGGCCAGCGACTGGGCGATCTGCTTGGCCACCGCGGAGGCGCCCTTGGCGGTGACGGCCTTGTCCAGGCGGGCGTAGAGGTGGATGCCCTTGGATCCGCTGGTCACGGCGTAGGAGTCCAGGCCCGCCTCGGTGAGGAGATCCCGGACGCGCAGGGCGACCTTCGCCGTCGTGTCCAGGTCGACGTCCTGGCCGGGGTCCAGGTCGATGACGATCCGCCTGGTCCGCCCCGGCTCGCCGTCGGTCAGGGTCCACTGCGGCACGTGGAGCTCGAGCGCGGCCTGCTGGGCGAACCACGCCAGCGTGGCGGGGGAGTCGAGCACCGGGTAGGTGACCGTGCGCGAGGAGTGCTCGATCGCCACCCGCGAGACCCAGTCGGGCGTGTGGGAGGGCAGGTTCTTCTCGAAGAAGGACTTGTCCTCGGTGCCGTCGGGCCAGCGCTTGCGCGTCACGGGACGCTGACCGGCGTATGTCATGAGGAGCGGCGCCACCGCGAGGTAGTACTCCAGCACATCGGCCTTGGTGGTGCCGGTGGCCTCGTAGAGCACCTTGTCGGGGTGGGTGAAACGGATCGTCCGCCCGTCGACCTCGACCGACTCCTTGCCGCCCTTGCTCGCCATGGGTCCACTCTGGCACTCGAGTCGGACAATGGCGACCGGCCTCTGCGCAATGAGCATGGGCAGGGCGGGCGGGGAAGCCAGCGTCTCGGAATTAGAATCAGAGCGCGGATAACCTCATGAAGAACGGGCACATGGTGTGAAATGTTGATGGTCCTCAATCTCGAAGAAGGAGACCGCGTGGCCATCAGTCGTGCACACGGCGTCAAGCGCGTGACAATTCGCGAACTGCTCTCGGAGGAACTGCGCATTCCGGCCTACCAGCGGCCCTACAGGTGGAAGCCGGAGACGGCCACGCAATTGCTAGACGATATTCGGTTAGAATTCCGCGAGACCCTAAGCGGCGCAACCGGCGTCGACGAACCGGGCCAAGCTTCCTACGTACTCGGAGCGATCATTCTCCACCGCGACAAGAAAGCTGAATTCCCCGACGTGGTGGACGGCCAGCAGAGGCTCCTCACGCTGACGATGCTGCTCGAACTACTCGATGCGCAGGACCCACCTGCGGTCGGCCGGAAGAACTGGGATCACGCCGACCCGGCCGCGCCCATAACCAAGGTCTGGAGAGAACTCGCCAGCCGCGTCGGCGCGATCGACAGCGACCGAGGCGCCCTCGCCGCCTTCATCCGCGACAACTGTGTGGTGATGCGGATCGAAACAGACGACGCTGATGAGGCGTTTCGGGTCTTCGATTCCCAGAACTACCGCGGCAAGTCGCTACTACCGCACGACCTGCTCAAGGCGTATCACCTGCGGGAGACCCGCGGAGAGTCCGCGCTCATGAAGGTGGCATTGGTGGAGGCGTGGGAGGCCGTCCCGGACGCGGACCTGGACCGCCTCTTCTCGTCCTATCTGTGGCGGATCCGGAGATGGTCACGGGGATTGACGGCGCCGGCGTTCAGCGCAGATCACGTCGATGAGTTCAAGGGAGTAACGGCGAAGGCCGCGGTTTCGCCGATGGCCCGCTACCACCGTGCGGCTCAATCCGTTGTCCCCGTGTTGACGGCGTGGTCCCCGGAGTCCGCCGCGTCAGAAAGGGACGGGTTTCGTACCCGTTTCCAGCTGGAGGCACCCGTGCAGCCGGGCCGCCCGTTCTTCGAGATGGTCGAGTTCATGCTGGACGAAGTCAAGAGACTACGCCGCGAAGGATTCGATGATCCGGATTGGGAGAACTTCGTCTCGTCTACGGCGGAGTACGACGAACAGCCATCTAAGGCGAAGTTCCGTTACGTGTCCGAGTTGTATCTGGCAGCGCTGCTCTACTACACAAACAAGTTCGGAATCGCCGACCTCGGCGAAGCGAAAAGCCGACTATTCCGCTGGGCCTACAGTCTCCGGGCCAATCTGATACGAGTGCAGCTGATATCGGTCGATAACCACGCACGCAGCACCGAGGAGAACGCGTCCGCTTTCGGGCTCCTGCGCAACGCGGAACGGCCGGAGGATCTACGTCGCCTCCTGGTGGGAGAAGTGGGTCGAGAAGATCGGCCCACTCACATGAGAGAACTCCGCACCCTGCTCGAACGTCTGGGGGCCTGATGACGAGCCAACTGACGCCTGAACTCCTGACTGTCAAGGAGCTCTTCGGCCAGCGCGGGGTGCAATACGAGATTCCCGTCTACCAGCGCAACTACGCGTGGGGCAAGGAACAGATCGACCAACTCCTCGACGACATCTGGAAGGCGTCGACGAGTATCGCCGGAGACTACTTCCTCGGAAATCTCATTGTTGCCCCGAAGTCCCAGCAGAACGGTGACGATGTCACCACCTACGAGGTCGTGGATGGCCAGCAGCGACTTACGACGTTGTTCATGCTTCTGCACCGTCTCCAACGGGAATCGCTGGGGGCAGAGGGGCTCAACAGTCGCGACCTCGAGGCCATCTCCCAGTTGACCTACTCGTCGCGAAGAGTTGCCTCCCAGGCGCTGCAGAACCTCTCCGATTCCGAGGAGGACGAGGGATCGGGGATTCTCACCGGGTACAAGCAACTCAAGGAAGGGCTCGCGCGGTTGGCGAACGGAGGCGCGAATCTGGGGCAGTTTGCGCGCTTCCTCCTCGAGAAGGTCTGCGTGGTGCGAGCAGCGCTTCCCGAGGCCACCGACCTGAACAGGTACTTCGAGGTGATGAATACCCGCGGCCAGCAGCTCGAGCAGGTGGACATCGTCAAAGCCAGGCTCATGAGTTACCTCGGGGTTGACAATTCGGCGGATTCGGAACGCACAGAGCGTCAACGAGCCACTCTGGCCTGGGTCTGGGATGCCTGCGCGGACATGGGCCGGTATATCCAGATGGCGCTGACTCCGGGCGACACCAATCTCCGTGCGGCGGTCTTCGGAGTGGACTGGGACCGACTCAATACTACGGGGTTTGACGATCTTGTGGACGTCCGGGGCAAGGTGCGGTCCCAGAATATGACCGGTGTGAGACCGCTGACTCTGTCTGAAGCGATTGATCGCTATGCGCGTATCAAGGACGAGTCGTACACGGATTTGCAGGAAACTCAGCGGTTTCAATCTCCGATCCGCTTTCCCACCCTCCTCCTGCACGCGCTAAAGGTGATGCACACACGAGAGGGTGGCGACGACGAGGACGATGGCCGCCTTGACGATTCCAGACTGGTTCGACTCTTCGACGAAGAATTCGGAGATGCCGTGCGGCCGGCCGAACTCGTGAAGAGATTCATTGAGACCTTGCTGCGCTGCAAGTTCGTACTGGACAACGCAATTCTCAAACGTGAGTTCGTGGGAACTCACGTGGAGGACGGTGCGTGGTCACTCAAGCGACTCGGCAAGAACACGACGAGCGACTCCGGCAATGCGAAGGCCAGCCCGAAGTACCCCCGCGCGTTCTCGCCGACGGGGGAGGAGTCTGATGATCAGGTCGAGGTAGGGGCGGGCGATCCGACCCGGGACGTCCTCCTCCTCCAGTCAGTGCTGCGCATTACCTACACATCCCCTAGAAACATGCATTGGATTACTCGGGTGCTGCGCCGCGTCGATCCATCGATGCCCCGGCATCACCAAGGCCAGATGCTCGCCGACGAGCTCCGAAATTACATCCGCGGCAAGGTGCGGGATTCGATGCCAACCGATTCCGGCCCGTTCGGATTCGCCATCGAGCGCATCGTCTACACATATCTGGACTATCTGCTGGTCCAAGGCTATGGACCCGAGGGAGCGCGGGACACGAGTTACGAGTTTCAGTTTCGCAACTCGGTGGAGCATTTCTTCCCGCAGCATGCGAACCGCGACAACGTGGGCTGGGACGCGCTCGCCGGCGACGACGACCGGCTTCACTATTTCGGCAACCTGGCTCTTGTCAGCGTGAGCGCTAATTCAAAGTTCAGCAACGAACTGCCGGCGAGTAAAGTTCTCAAGGAGGGGACCATCAAGCAGAGTCCAAAGCTCGTGTTGATGGCGGCTGAGGTCAAGAACAACGACGGGTTGTGGGACGGGCATTCCATCGAGAAGCACCATCGGGAGATGGTGGCGATCCTCTCCGAGGATCTCGCACAGCAGAGCGGCGGTGACGTCGACCGCTCGAAGATCTGAACGACGACGAGGGGCCGTGCTCCCGACGGCTGGTCCCGCGCGGACGTTGTCTCCTCGCCTGACGATCTGATCAGCGCCGAGCGAGCGGACAAGCTCTTCATCAGTCTCGGATGCGTCGGCCACAACTGTGAGGCCGGCGTGCGTGACCAGCTGCACGACGTATTCACCGGTCGATACGGCAGCCCCGGTGACCGTGAGAGTCTGTCCGGGCTTCAGATCGGGGAGATCAAGGGCACGCCGGGCGATGAGGCCGTTCATCGGAAGCGTCGACGCGGCGACGTCGTCGGTATTGCGGGGTGAGGCGGCGATCGACCGGGCAGGCAATCCGATGATCTCCAACCGCCTCGTACTGATCACGTGAGTAGTGCACCTCGGCCGAACTCCAGGCCGCCCCGCCCTAGCGGTTTCGGCGCGCCAGCAATCGCTACCCCCACGGCAGTCTTGCAGTCCGCCGCCGGCAGCCACAGCCGGGCATCTAACCCCCCCGCCGGAACTGGTGCGCTGCGCGCAGGGCCGCGTCGACATCCAGCCCGCGCCCACCCAGGAGAGCCTGTGCCGTGTCAGCGCTGAGGTCGGGGCATTCGGCGAGCACTCGGTCGAGGAGGGCCGGGGCGGGTGCCGCGCCGGCGGGGTGGCCGCCGGTGGACATCGTGAGTTGCCCGGTGATCTGCGGGAGCACGGCCCGGTCGCTGAGGGCAGGCAGGTTCAGGGCGGTGAAGCCGTCGTCGTTGTCGTACTCGGCGCGTGTCCACGTGCCGCCGTCGTACCCGTAGATGAACCCGATCCACATGCCCTCGGAGTCGATGCGCTCGAGGTGGTCGCCGATCGCCTCGGCCCACCACGCGGGGCACCCGGCCAGGAGGTCGGTCTCGGGCTCCCCGAAGTACTCGGCGGCGGCGCGGAAGTATGTGGTGGAGTACTCGTGGTCGTGACCCAGGAGCACCGCCCGCCCCTCGCCGGCGAAGCGGATGTCGGCCCAGTTGCCGCCGCCGTCGTCGTAATGCCACGTCGACTCGTTCGCGTAGGCCGATTCCGCCCAGCGCGGCCCGTACGCGGCGAGCACCGCGGCCAGTGCGGACCACCTGGGGGACATCGCGTCGGGATGGGGAAGGTCGACTTCTCTCACGCCACGATTCTGTACGACGGGGGGCGATCCCGGAGCGGCCTGTCACATTTCGCCCGGTGACCTCCGAAGTCGCGGTCGGGGCCTGCCGCAACAATGCGCGCGGCGGTGTGATATGCGGCACACCGCTGCTACCGTCGGTAGGGCAGGCGCCCACCGCGCCACGTCACCCGCACCCACCCGAAAGGACGCCTACTCATGGGTTCAGACGCCATCGGCTCGCTCGGCTCACTCGCTCTCGGCTCGCTCGCCGCCCCCATCCTGGGATCGCTCGGCCTGGGCTCGCTGCTCCAGGGGGCCAGCAGTGGCAACGGCAGCGGCACCGACTCGCTGACCGGGATGCTGCCCACCGATCTCCTCGGCGGCATCTCCTGACCGGGAGGCCTCTCCCGGCCACCCGGCACGCACGGCCGCGCGCCGCCTGACGCGCCCGCAACAAGACGCGCCCGCAACAAGTCGCGCACGCCACCTGAGGCACCACACGGACCCCGGACCGCACCCGCGGCCCGGGGTCCGCGCATGTCCGGGCCCGGGCCCGTCTACGCGGGCAGCGAGCGGTGACTCGCCTCGGCCACGCAGCGGATCGCGTCGAGGCTGTCGAGATCGCGGAGAAGCGCCTCCCGCCCGAGAGCGGTCCGGTTGGGCACTCCGAGCTTCATCAGCGCGGCCTCCACGTGGGTCCGGGTGGTCCGCACGGAGATCCCCAGGGCAGTGGCGATCTCGTCGTTGGTCCACCCGCGGGACAGCAGACCCACCACATCGAGTTCACGTGGGGTGAGGTGATCGTCGCACTCGGCCTCCTGGATGCGGATCAGGACCCCGTCCCCGGCGGCGTCGGTGGTGACGTGCCACCAGCCCCGTGAGCCGGCGCGGTGCCGGAAGCCCAGCGCCGCCCCGGTGCGCTGGTGCAGAGCCCCGATCCGAGAGAGGTCTCTGGCGGTGAAGGGGCCGGCGGCCACGTCACCCACCCGCACGTCGAGCGTGCCGCGGCTCACCCACACCACGAGGTCCGCGGGGGCGGGAGGGCGAGTCGCCCGGGGATCGGTCAGGGAGGCGATCTCACTGGCGAGCATGGTCAGCCCGAGCAGGGCCTCGTCACGCAGTGGCCGGCCGTGAGTGGAGCTCAGCGCCAGGAATCCCGGGCGGGGCGAACCGTGGCGGAGCACGCCGAGGGGGAGCGTGAGGCCCTCGTGGAAGCCGTTGGGCTTGAGCGCCTCCCGGTAGGTGCGCGAGGAGCGGAAGTCGTACGGCAGGTCGATGAACCGTCCGGCCACGCGCTGCTCGGTGATGTAACGGTGCGCGGGACACTCCGCCGCGTAGGTGGTGGAGATGAACCGGATGGCGTCGCCGGGGTAGTCGAGGTTCACCAGGACGGGGTGCGCCCGGCCGGTGGTGGCCCGCTGAGGCCCGACGAGCGTGGCGCAGTCGAACCCCAGCCCGTCGCGGACCATGCGCACCGGCTCGTCCAGGGGGGCCTCACCCCGGCCGGCGGCGCGCACGCTGTCGGCGAGACGGACCCACCACGTCATCTCCGGCGTCACGCACACCTCCGATCGTCGCAGGCCGGGGCGGGAAGGGGCATCGGCCATTCGGCCGATGTGACCTGGAGCACATGGTGCCACCATTCGGGCAGTCGGCGTAGGAGGCGCCGGATGCCAACCCCAGGAGGACCCGTGAACATCGAGGAATACTCAGCACAGGACGCGACGTCGCTCGCCGCGATGGTCGCCGCCGGTGAGGTCACCGCGGACGAATTGGCGACGCTGGCCACGGACGGAATCGCCGCGGTCAACGCGCACCTCAACGCCGTGGCGTCGGGGCCGTTCGACACGCCACTCGACTACGCCTCGGACGGGACCTTCGCCGGGGTGCCGTTCGTGATCAAGGACCTGGTCTGCCATGCCGAGGGCGTGCCGACCAGGATGGGCACGCGGATGTTGGCCGACGGGGTGGTCCCGCCGGCGGACACGCATCTGATGGAGCGGTTCCGGGCTGCCGGTCTGGCGACGGTCGCGGTCTCCACCACGCCGGAGTTCGGCTACAACGCCAACACGGAGGCCCTGGTCTACGGCTCCACCCGGAACCCCTGGGACACCTCGCGGAGCGCGGGCGGCTCGAGCGGCGGGTCCGGGGCGCTGGTGGCGGCCGGGGCGATCCCGATGGCTCACGCCAACGATGGTGGCGGCTCCATCCGGATCCCGGCGGCGGTCAACGGGCTGGTGGGCCTCAAGC
>NZ_JAALDW010000311.1:0-3483 GCF_014145055.1 Dietzia sp. DQ11-38-2 | reverse complement strand
GCGGTTGGCGGGCGGGTGCAGGTCGTCAGCGCCCACGAAAGGGGCGCCGATCCGTTCGGCGATCGCCTGCGCAACGGTCGATTTGCCGGCACCGGTCACGCCCATCACCACGATGTGCGTCATCGGTGTCGACACCGTCGGCAGCGGATCCGGCGACCGGGATCAGATGGTGAAGGCCATCGATTCGAGGATCCTCCGGCCCAGCTCCTCGTCGCCGCTGATCTCCACACCGTTTCCGGGTTCCGCGGAGATCCTGCCGGTCGCGGAGCGGACGAAGGTCGGGGTGTCGAAGACCAGCTCGACCGAGACCCGTGCGGAGTCGTCGACGTCCACGAGTCCCGCCCGGCCGGCGACCAGCACATCGGTGGCCAGGGACGGGTCGGCATCGGAGTCGCCCTTCACCCGGAACCGGACCCGCGAACCGTCCGGGGCCCCGGCGTTCTTGCCCACGATCCGGGGTAGGGCGCGCGCGATCTCCCCGAGCGCGAACCTCCCCACGCCGCTGTCGAGGTGGTGAGTCATGCCGAGGGCGTGACGGATGTCGTCCTCGTGGACCCAGCAGTCGAACACGCGCACCCCCATGAAGCGTCGGAACGGCACGCGGCCGACGGGGGAGTCGGTCTCGGCCTCCAGGTCTTCGGCGGTCATCTCGGAGAGCTGCACGGTGCGCTCGGCCACGACCTCGCGGAAGTCCGCGAACGCGTCCTCGACGGCCAGGGACCGGGCCTCCTGGACGAACCTCTCGTTGAGCTCCCCGATGGGATTGCGGACATAGTCGCGCGACGAGGCGGGGAGGTCGACGTCCGGTATCGGCTCGCCGGCCAGCAGGTGCTCGGTTCCGGCGATGTGCGCCACCACGTCTCGCACCGTCCAGCCCGGGAGCGCGGTGGGGGTGGCCCAGTCGTCCCTCTTGAGTCCCGCCAGGAGCTCGTCGAGATGGTTCCACTGCTGGATCAGGTGACGGATTTCAGTAGGGGCCTCGTCTGGGGCTCCGGTGTCGGCTCCGCTTGCGGAGGTGGCGGAGGCGGCGTCGCTGTCGGTGGCGTCCATGACCACAAGGCTAGTGCCGTGCAGGAGAGCCGCGCGGCGACTTGGGGCCGTGGCCGGTGCTCTCCTCGGAACACCCGACCCCGGCGCCGCTGTGGTGTGCGGACGCCGGGGTCGGCGATCAGGTCGTGCGGCGGGAGCTCAGAGCTCGCGCGCGGGAGTCGCCGTGGATCCGTCAGGATCGTCGGGGTGGCCGGCGTAGTGCACGATGCTGGCGACGAGTCCGCCCCAGATCACGAGCAGGAACAGCACCATCATGATGATCGCGGAAGCGTCCATGGCTCAGGCCTCCTTGGGCGTGTGGGTGGGGGCAGGGTTCTCGTCGGGACGGGTGAGTCCCTCCTCGTAGACGTAGTCGCTCGGGTCGTCGTCGACACTCGGCGGTCCGTCGAGCTGGCGGGCCCCCCGCCAGGGCAGGGCCGACAGGATGATCGACAAGACCAGGATGGTCCCGATCATGCCCCAACCCCAGACGCCCAGGATGGCGGCGTCATAGCCCTCGTAGGGCTCGGAGATGAGGGACATGATCTCGCGGATCAGCGAGTAACCCAGGACGACCGGGGTGATCACGGCGAGGCACACGATCCAGAAGGTGCCGACCTTCCACGAGGACACCGAGTTGAGGTGATCGCGCAGGGTGGGGGCGAGGCGCATCACGAAGATCACCACGATGAGGGCGATGAGGGTGATGCCGACGATGCCGAGGCTGTTGACGAACTTGTCCATCACGTCGAGGTTCTGCAACCCGGTCTCGGTGGGCATGAGCAGGATCGAGGCGGCCGCCATCGGGATGCCGACGGCCAGCACCGAGGTGGTGCGGCTGCTGCCCATCTTGTCCTGGAAGGACGAGATGACCACCTGGACGATCGAGATGAGTGAGGTGATACCGGCCAGGATGAGGCAGACGAAGAACACCACGCCCCAGATCGGGCCGCCCGGCATCTGCGAGATCAGGGCCGGGAAGGCGATGAACGCCAGTCCCGGCCCGCCGCCCACGTCCTCCCAGCCGGCGCCCGCCGACGTGGAGACGAGGAAGCCGAGGGTGGCGAACACGCCGATGCCGGCGAGGACCTCGAAGGCCGAGTTGGAGAAGCCCACGACCAGCCCGGAGCTCGTGAGGTTGGACTTGCGCTTGAGGTAGGAGGAGTAGGTCAGCATGATGCCGAAGCCCACCGAGAGCGAGAAGAAGATCTGCCCGTAGGCCGCGATCCACACGCTCGGCTCGGTGAGCACGCCCCAGTCCGGGGTGAAGAAGTTGTTGAGGCCGTCCATGGCGCCGTCGAGGAAGAGTGACCGCACGACGAGGGCGGCGAAGAGCGCCACGAGCAGCGGGACGAAGAGCAGGGCGGTGCGGCCGATACCGTTCTGGACACCCGCGAGCAGGACTCCCAGCGTCACGATCCACACGACCACCAGGACGATCGCGATGCCCGGGACGAAGTCGACGCCGAAGCCGCTGCCGGCGCGGAGGAAGTCCTCGGCGAAGAACGACGCCGACTCCTCGTATGTCTCCCCCCACCGTTCGTCGATCGAGAACCACGCGTAGGAGGCGGCCCAGGCGATGATCACGGCGTAGTACACGGCGATGACGAAGGACACCAGGACCTGGATCCAGCCGATCGGCTCGGCGAAGCGGTTCATCCGCCGGAAGCTCAGCGGCGCGGACCCGCGGAAACGGTGGCCGATGGCGTAGTCGAAGAACAGCAACGGGAGGCCCGCGGTGAGCAGGGCCACGAGGTAGGGGAGCAGGAAGGCGCCGCCGCCGTTGTCGTAGGCGACGAAGGGGAAGCGCCAGATGTTGCCGAGGCCGACGGCGGAGCCGATGGCGGCAAAGACGAAGACGGAGCGACGGGAGAATGTCTCTCTCGGTGTCGCCCCACTCCTGGTGGGCGGGCTGGTCATGGTCGACTCCTTGTGGGGCGATCGGGCGGCGGATCCGCCGGGTGTGACGGAACGACGATAGGTGCGGTCTCCACTACTTCTCATATCTTCACGGCGGGTTGGTGTTTTGGTGACCATTTCGACGCATTCGCGGCACCGAATCGTGTTACTGGTGTGACTACAGTGATCTCATGAGGATGCAGCGAATGAGCCCGGGAGTGGGGCGTCGGCTGGCCGCGGCCACGGTCGCTGCGTTGATGGTCGTGGTGTCCGGTCTCGTCGCCGCACCAACCCTGGCCGCACCAGCCCTGGCCGCCCCCTCGCCGGCGGTCTCGGTGCCCTCCCCGGCCGAGGTGGTCCGCGAGACCGGGTCATGGTTCTCGCACGGCTACACTCTCGACCTCCGCGCGGACGGCACGGGGATGTTCGCGGCCTGGATGGGGGCGTTCGACGGGACCAGGGTCCAGTTGCGACTGATCCCCGCGCCGGGGCCGGCGACCGTCGCCGAGGTGACCGCCGTCGAGACGGTCGGGCGCGGGGGGCTGGCAGCGGATG
>NZ_JAALDW010000310.1:0-2974 GCF_014145055.1 Dietzia sp. DQ11-38-2 | reverse complement strand
GACGTCGAGGACGGCGCCCGCACCACTCATCGCGGGCGGGCGGTGACCATCGTGACGGTGAGGACCAGCGCCAGCGCCACCAGGACGAGCGCTGCATCCCGCAGCGACGGCAGAGGGCCGATCACCGAGAGCACCGCCAGCGACGCCGCCCCGGTGGTGCCGGCCAGGACGACCCCGGTGACGCGGTCCCGCGGGGAGGGGCCGCGGACCACCCGGACGAGGCAGGCCAGGATGTTGAGCACCAGCACGATCACCAGGGCCTGCAGGACGACGGTCACCACGTCCACGGTGACGATCCCTCCGGCCTCGAAGCGGGACCGTCCACTACAACCCCAGGACGGAGCGGGCGATGAGGAAGTAGACGATCAACCCGATCGCGTCGACGAAGGTGGTGATGAACGGATTGGAGAACACCGCGGGGTCGGCCCTGACGGACTGCGCGAGCAGCGGCATGAGCCCGCCCACGGTGGCGGCGATGGTGCACAGCGCCAGCAGTGTCAGGCCTATGACCAGACCGAAATCGAAACCGAAGATGAACCCGGCGGCGAGAAGCCCCACGCCGCCGAGGGCCAGGCCCAGGATGAACCCGGTCCGTACCTCCTGCACGAGCACCCGGAGGGCGTCGCGGGGTCGGACGTCTCCGAGTGCCAGCGCGCGCGTGACGGTCGTGGCCGCCTGGTTGCCGGTGTTGCCGCCGGTGCCGATGATGAGCGGCACGAAGAGCGACAGCGCCACCACCTGCTCCAGGGTGGTCTCGAACACCGCCAGCACCTGCACGGTGAGCGCGGCGCCCAGGGCGAGCACCAGCAGCCACACCACGCGGGAGCGGACGATGGAGCGGACGGGCGTGGAGAGGTACGGCCGGCGGAGGGGCTCGGCGCCACCCTGGCGGGCCGCGTCCTCGGTCTCGGCGTCCTCGAGGATCCGCAGCGCGTCGTCGACGGTGAGGATGCCCACGAGGCGGTCCTCCTCGTCGGTGATGGGCAGGACGATCACCCGCTCGTCCGCGCTGAGACGGGCGGCCTCCTCTTCGGAGGCCCGGGCGTGGATCGAGATGGCGTCGTTCATGAGGTCCCCGACGAGCTCGCGGGGATCCGCGCCCATCAGTGACCGGAGACCGACCACTCCGACGAGTCGGCGCCCCTGGTCCACGACGGGGATGGTGTAGATGGTCTCCACGTCGGCGAGCCGGTCGTGGACCCGGGCGAGCGCCTGCTCGGCCGTCATCTCCGGTCGTGCCGAGACGAACTCCGGCGTCATCCTGCGGCCGATGGAGCCGGCCGGGTAGCCGAGGATCTCGTTGGTGAGGGCCCGTTCCTCCGGAGGCAGGCCGCGGAGGAGGCGGGTGGCGACGAGGGCCGGGAGCTCGTCCATGAGCGCCACGCGGTCGTCGGGGTCGAGTTCCTCGAACAGGTGGGCGACCTGCTCCTCACGCAGTCCCCGGAGCAGATCCGACTGGACCGGGGCGTCGAGGGCCTCGAACACCACGAGCGCACGTCCCTTGGGCAGCAGGCGGAACGCGACGGCCAGGTCCCTGTCGGTGCTGCGCTCGAACATGTCCACCACGACCTGGTCGGGTAGCGAGGCCATGAGCTGCGACGCGGCTCTCAGGTCGCCGCGTGAGCGCAGCCTGGTCAGGCGCCGCGTCGCCTCGTCGAGACTCATCTCGCCGTAGGAGGTGTCGTCCTCGTCGGACGCGTCGATCAGCGCGAACCCGGTGGCGTCGGTCGGTGGTGCCGCGGGATCGTCCGAGAGTTCGCGTGGCTCAGTCATCGCGTGTCACCTCCGTGGAGTCGGTCGGGGGCCCGGTCGTGAACTCGATCTGCGAGTAGCGGGTCGCGGTGGTGGGCGCGGCCCCGGAGAGGAACCCGGCGCGCGCGATGTACATCGCGCCGATCGCCGAGGAGGCGAACTGGAGGATGGCTGCCACGGCCACCTTGGGCGCGGCCTCCCAGGTGGGGTGCAGCAGGAAGGCTCCGGCGATCACGAACACCAGGCCGAGTCCGGCGGCCGCGCCGATCGCCGACGAACGGACGTAGAGATCGGGGAATCGCAGGAGACCGATGGCGCCGCCGAGGAACACCACCGCGCCGACGAGGACGGAGACCGATCCCAGGACGGTCGCCACCAGTTCCCAGCTCATCGTCTACCTCCGGACATGAGTCGGGCCAGTGAGAGGGCGGAGACCAGGCCCACCAGCGTCGCGACCAGGACGAGGTCGTAGACGAAGGGGCTGTCCACTCGCACGCCGACCAGGGCGAGAAGGGCGATGAACGCGAAGAAGAGCAGGTCCGCCGCGATGGCGCGGTCCCCGGCGTGGGGGCCGCGGATCATACGGTAGGAGGACAGGACCGCCGCGATGGCGACCAGGACGATGGCGATGTCGACGACGATCATCGGGTCAACCCCTCTCGACGGATCGCCCGCAGCATGTGGTTCTCCAAGTCGTGTAGCGAGGCGGTCAGGTCGTCGGGATCCGGGAAGTACATGCCGTGGACCACGATCTCCCAGTCCTCACCCTCCCCGGGGTGATGCGCACCCAGGGTCAGCGTTCCCGGCGTCAGGGTGATGAGGGAGGACAGCATCGTCACCTCGAGTTCGCTGCGGCACCTGGTGGGGAACCGCACGAAGCCCGGGGTGATCGAGGCGTGGGGCAGGAAGGCGTCGCGGACGACCTTCGCGCTGGTGGTGGTCTGTTGCCAGAAGAACCAGAGCAGGAACCACGCGATTCTCAGTGGCCAGGTCAGGGTGGAGGTCATCCGAGCACCGCCTGGATGTAGGTGGTCGGATCGTAGAGGTTGGCCGCGGCGGTCCCGGACAGCTCGAGCAGGAGCTGACCCCCCAGGCCCAGCGCCAGCGTCACCACGGACAACGCCAGCGCGGGCGCCGCCAGTGCCAGGCCGATCCGGCGGCCCGGGGGCACCATGTCCGGGTCGGGCGAGCCGGCCTCCGCGGTGTCCGCGACAGTGGCGGA
>NZ_JAALDW010000309.1:0-2590 GCF_014145055.1 Dietzia sp. DQ11-38-2 | reverse complement strand
CCCGTCCTCGGTGACGCGGATGCGGTCCGGTGAGTCCAATCCCAGGATCAGGCCATTCTGGGCCGCACGGGTGGCGGCGTCGGCCAGCCCCCACATCGCGGCCACGGCGGAATCGGGGTCCGGGTCACCGACAGCGGCGGCGAGGCTGCGGCCGGGTATCCATTCGCAGACCACGATGCCCCCGGCGCGGCCGCGGATGACGTCGAGCACCCGGGCGAGGCCGTCCGAGTACACGCGGGTCAGGGCGACCGTGCGGTCCAGGACCCCCGTCGCCGAGCCCGGGGGGTCCTCCCCGGGTAGAGGGTCGACGAAGATCAGCGCGACATCGCGACCGAGTCGCTTGTCACGGGCGCGCCAGAACGCCTGGCCGACCACTCCGCCGTGCGATTCGAGGAGTTGGTAGCGCCCTCCCGATACCAGTCCCCCGACGGTCAGGCGCGGTGGGCCCGAGGGCGAACCCTGCCCCGGAACACCGTTCACATCGCCCACCCGTAGACCTCCTCGACGACGCGGCCGTCCTGCCTATCCGCCCGCTCCTGATGCTCCGAGTGTACGGCCCGCGCGTCCCGGGACACGACTATCGCCTCAGACGCCCCACCAGGCCTCGGAGGACGGGTGCGACGGCGTCCAGCTCCGGGAGGCGTGACCGGGACAGGATCAGACCGGTGACCACGAGGGTGATGACCGCGGCGAGCCCGGCCCGGACCACGAACCCGATGCTTCCGACCGCGTCGGTCAGTGCGTCCATGGGCAGGAGGGTGTCGACGGCGAGGGCGACGAGAGCTCCTGCGGCCGACGCCCCCACCGTCCAGACCGCTGACGTCGCCGTCTCGCGCCCACGCAGGGAGCCGAGCCGGCGCCGGAGCAGGACGTACCCGGCGACCGCGCCCACGACCCAGCCGATCCCGTTGGCCAGGGCGAGGCCGATCACCACGTGGGAGCGCTCGTCGGCCACCATCGGGACGATGAGTGACAGGACCACGCGGACGACGGTGATCGCGAGGATCATGACGGTGGGGGTCCAGTAGTCCTCGCGCGCGTAGAACACGCGCTGCTGGAGGAGGACCACCGCGTACGGCACCAGGGTGAACGCCCCGAAAGCGAGCGTCAGGCCCAGGATCTCGGCATTCTGGGCGTCGAAGTTGCCGTACCGGAACAGGCCGGTGGCGATCGTGGGACCGAAGGCCGTCATGACGGCGATGATCGGCACGAGCCCGAAGAGGGACAGCCTGGTGCCGAGGGAGATGTCCCGCACGACCGCGTCCGTGCGCCCGGCGACGCCGTTGTCGGCCAACCGCGGGTTGATGGCCGTCAGCAGGGTCACGCCGATGATCCCGTACGGCACCTGCAGCAGCAGCCAGTACGTGCCGTAGATGGCGATGGCCGCCTCGTCGGCCGCGGAACCGATGCGGTTGGTCATGACCAGACCGACCTGCGAGATGAACACGTACGCCAGCCCGGCCAGGGCGTTGCCGCCGAACTGGCGGATCCGGGGGTCCAGTCCCCACTGGGGGCGCAGCACCACGCCGGCGCGGCGCAGCGCGGGCAGCAGGACCGCCGCCTGGACCACCACTCCGAGGGTCGTGCCCAGGCCGAGCAGCAGGATCGGTGCGCTCAGGAGATTCACCGGTGCCGCGGGGTCGATGCCACTGCCGACGACCGCGAAGAGCGCGAGGGTCGCGATGGCCACGAGGTTGTTCCACACCGGGGCCCAGGCACCCGGCCGGAAGATCCCGTTGTAGTTGAGCACGGCGAGCATGACCGAGAAGACGCCGTAGAAGAAGATCTGCGGCAGCAGCAGGAACGCGAAGGCCGTGGCCAGGTCCGTGTTGACCTCGCCGTCACCGAGGTTGAGCTCGGTGAGCAGCGGCGCGCAGGCCACGGCCACGACCGTCGCGACCAGCGCCAACAACGAGGTGGCCGTGAGCAGCCGCCTGATGAACGACACCCCCCCGTCCGGGTCCTCCTGGGCGGCGCGGGCCAACAGGGGCATGAACATGGCGGTGAGGACCGACCCCAGGACGAGCTCGGTGATCATGTTGGGAAGAGTGTTGGCGGTGTTGAACGCCGAGGCGACGGCGGGGCCGAGGATGGTGAGGATGAGGATCATCCGCACGAAACCGGTGATCCTGCTCGCGAGGTTCGCCACCGCCATCGATCCGGTGGACCGCATCACCGAGGCATCGGAGGAGTCGCGGGTGGTGTGACCGGTCCCCCCGCCCCGGGTCGTCGGGGCCGCCGGGACCGGGACCACGGGGTCCGCGGGTACCGAGTCCGGCGCGAAGGAGTCGGCCACGGGCGGCGGCGAGACCGGGCGGGTCGAGACGCAACTGCCCGATTCGCGGCGGCGGCCCCGCAATCCGGGGTCCGGTCTACGCAGCCCGGGTTCGCGGGAACCCTGCTCGTCGGTCACGGTCGGTGCCCTTCGTCCGCGGGGTCGAGGATCCCCCGACGGTAGCGCAGGTACCGGCGGCCCCCGAGGACGAGGGCGAGCGCGGCCGCCGCGATCGCGAATCCCTGGGCCACGGGGTACCCCCCGGACTGGACCGACAGTTCGACCGGGTCGGACAGCCGCGTCCCGTCCGGCCCG
>NZ_JAALDW010000031.1:0-1908 GCF_014145055.1 Dietzia sp. DQ11-38-2 | reverse complement strand
GCGGCCGAGGACGGCATCGACTCCGCACCGGGTCGCCCGCACTCCACCCTGCCGCGCGTGGTGACCGTACTGCCGCTGCTGCTCGCCCTGGTGACCGTCGGCGCGACCTTCGCCGCCGTCCCGCTCGCCGAGCTCGCGATCGTCGGCCAGACCCCGGGGGGCCCGCGATGACGGACCTCGTGGACCTCATGCCGGGCAGCCTGCTCGTCCTGGCGCCGCTGGCGATCTCGCTCCTCACCGCCGTGGCCGTCTTCCTCATCCCCGAGGGAGGAGTCCGCTCGAGATCGACCGTCAACCTCGGCGCCGCCGTGGCCAAGCTGGGACTCATCGCGCTGATGGTGCCGGTCGTGGTGGGCGGGGCCAGGCCGGAGTGGCGGACCGCGCTGCTGCCGGGGATCGACTTCGTCCTGCGCATCGAGCCCCTGTCCCTGCTGTTCGCCGGACTGTCGTCCCTCCTGTGGCTGCTGACCACCGTGTACGCCATCGGCTACCTCGAGGACCGCCCGCACCGCAGCCGGTTCTTCGGGTTCTTCGCCCTGTGCGTGACCGCCACCGTCGGGATCGCCTTCTCCGGGAACCTCGTGACGTTCCTGCTGTTCTACGAACTGCTCACGCTGGTCACCTATCCGCTGGTGGTGCACAACGGCACCGCGGCCGCGCGACGCTCCGGTCGCCTCTACATGCTGTACACGCTCGGCGGTGGCCTCAGCCTGCTCACCGGGATCGTCTGGCTCTCCGCGCTGGTCGGCGACGTCGAGTTCACCCCGGGCGGGGTCGAGGCGGTGGGCGCGCTCGCGACGGACTCCCCGGCCACGGCCGTCGCGATCTTCGCCCTCATGGTCGCCGGCCTGGGCGTCAAGGCCGCGCTGTTCCCCCTCCACGGCTGGCTGCCCCGCGCGATGGTCGCACCCGCACCCGTCAGCGCCCTGCTCCACGCGGTGGCCGTGGTCAAGGCGGGCGTGTTCGGCCTGGTGCGCGTGATCGACGACGTGTACGGCGTGGCGGTGGCTTCCGCTCTCGGGGTCCTGACGCCCCTGCTCGTCCTGGCCTCTTTCACCGTGCTCTACGGCTCGGTACGCGCGCTGTTCCAGGACGACCTCAAGAAGCGGCTCGCCTACTCGACCGTCAGCCAGGTGTCCTACATCACGCTGGGGATCACCCTGGTCACCGCAGTGGGCACCGCCGGCGGGTTGGCCCACCTCGTGCACCAGGGACTCATGAAGATCACCCTGTTCTTCTGCGCCGGGCTGTTCGCCGAGGTCCTGGGGATCAAGACCGTCTCGGCCCTCGCGGGACTGGGCCGGCGCATGCCGTGGACGTGCGCCGCGTTCACCGTCGGCGCGTTCGGCATGATCGGTGTGCCCCCGGTCGCGGGATTCATCTCCAAGTGGGAACTGGGGCTCGGAGCGCTCGACTCGGAGAACCAGTGGGTGATCTGGGTCCTGGTGGCCAGCGCGGTGCTCAACAGCGCGTACTTCCTGCCCCCCGTGGTGGCCATGTGGTTCCGCCGTGCCGAGGAGTCGCACGAGGGATCACCGGGCGTACCCGATCGGCGGCGCCGCCGGAGGCTCGAGGCCCCGGCCGCCCTCCTCGCCCCCGCGGTCATCACCGCCGGTCTCTCCCTGGCCGTCGGGATCGTCGCCGCCGCCCCCTACGCCCCGCTGGCCATGGCCACCTTCATCGCGAGGGGGGTGTTCCCGTGATCACCGCCCTGTGGACCGCGACCTTCCTGCTCCCCCTCCTGGTCGCCGCGGGACTGGGGATCCTGGCCACGCGCCGCGTCCCGGGTGGTCTGTCGATGCTGCTGATCCGCCTCGCCCCCCTCACGTGCCTGCCCGCGATCCTGCTCACCGTGGCCCCCGGGGCGGGCGGGGGCCTCCCGCTCGACGTGCCGTGGCTGCTCGTGGG
>NZ_JAALDW010000308.1:0-1549 GCF_014145055.1 Dietzia sp. DQ11-38-2 | reverse complement strand
GGCTCGACGCGCCTCGAGGCCAAGCGGCAACGACGCCGTGACGGGCGCGATGCCGGGCGCCGGCGCCAGCCCATCCTCTCCGAGTCCGAGTTCCTCGCCCGCCGTGAGTCCGTCGACCGCGTGATGGTGGTGCGGGAGAAGAAGCGCGCCGACGGCAAGGGGGTCATGACCCAGGTCGGCGTGCTGGAGGACAAGGTCCTGGTGGAGCATTTCGTGACCACCGAGTCCGCCCGCTCCATGGTGGGCAACGTCTACCTCGGCCGCGTACAGAACGTGCTCCCGAGCATGGAGGCCGCGTTCGTCGACATCGGCCGTGGCCGCAACGGCGTGCTGTACGCCGGCGAGGTCAACTGGGAGGCCGCCGGACTCGGCGGCAAGGCCCGGCGGATCGAGCAGGCGCTCAAGCCAGGCGACATGGTCCTGGTGCAGGTCACCAAGGACCCCATCGGCCAGAAGGGCGCCCGACTGACCACGCAGATCTCGCTGGCCGGCCGGTTCCTCGTGTACGTGCCCGACGGCAACTCCACCGGAATCTCCCGCAAGCTCCCCGACACCGAGCGGCGCCGGCTCAAGGCGATCCTCAAGGACGTGGTCCCCGAGGGTTCGGGTGTGATCATCCGGACCGCCGCCGAGGGGGTCAGCGAGGAGGAGATCGGCCGGGACGTCGAACGGCTGGCGGCCCAGTGGACCGAGATCTCCGAGGCGGCGGCCAAGCGGACCTCCTCCGGCTCGGGCACTCCGATCGCCCTGTACGAGGAGCCGGACCTACTGGTCAAGGTGGTGCGCGACCTGTTCAACGAGGACTTCTCCTCGCTGGTGATCCAGGGCCAGACCTCATGGGACACCGTCCACGACTACGTCTCGAGGGTCGCACCGGAGATGACCGGTCGACTCGAGCGCTACGACAACCCCGACGTCGACGTGTTCGCCACCCACCGCGTGGACGAACAGCTGGCCAAGGCCCTCGATCGCAAGGTGTGGCTGCCCTCCGGCGGCTCACTCGTGATCGACCGCACCGAGGCCATGACGGTCATCGACGTCAACACCGGCAAGTACACGGGCTCGGGCGGCAACCTCGAGGAGACCGTCACGAAGAACAACCTCGAGGCGGCCGAGGAGATCGTCCGCCAACTGCGCCTGCGCGACGTGGGCGGAATGGTGATCATCGACTTCATCGACATGGTGCTCGAGGCCAACCGCGACCTCGTCCTGCGGCGGCTCACCGAGGCGCTGGGCCGCGACCGCACCCGGCACCAGGTCTCCGAGGTCACCTCGTTGGGGCTCGTCCAGCTCACCCGCAAGAAGCTCGGCACCGGTCTCATCGAGGCCTTCTCCACGCCGTGTGAGCACTGCCAGGGCCGTGGACTGATCGTGCACGCCGACCCGGTGCACACCGAGTCCCACAACGCCGACGAGCCCGGCTCGCGACGGGGCCGCAAGCGCGGTGGCAAGGGAGCGGACCCGGATCAGTCGGAGTCCCAGGCCACGTCGTCGACCACTCCCAGGCAGGCGCCCAAGAAGGACGGGCCCGCGCCGGCCGCCCACCCGG
>NZ_JAALDW010000307.1:0-6165 GCF_014145055.1 Dietzia sp. DQ11-38-2 | reverse complement strand
CCGGTCGACGCGTTCTGGCAGGCGCACAGATCCGCTGCCGCGCACTACAGCGAACTCGTCCGCACCGCCGTGTCCGGCGCCCCCGCCCTCCCCGGCGACCCGGTGGTCTGGGACCTCTACGGGGGAGCGGGCCTGTTCTCCGCCGCCGTCCTCGACGTGGTCCCCCGGGCCCGCGTGATCGTGGTCGAATCCTCGCCCGCCTCCCTCGAGGCCGTGGGATCGGCTCTCGGGATCGGCCCCGCGGTCGTCCCGGTGGCGTCGAGGGTGGAGCCGTTCCTGGAGCGGTCGAGCGGTTCCGGCGATCGCGGCGACGAACCCGACCTCGTGATCCTGGACCCGCCGAGAGGCGGCGCGGGAATCGAGGTGATGGCCACGCTCGCTCGTGGTACGGCGTCCCGCATCGTCCATGTGGGGTGCGACCCGGCCAGCCTCGCGCGCGATGTCGGGGTGCTCGTGTCAGCCGGTTGGACACTCGCGGGGATCCGCGGTGTCGCGGCGTTCCCCGCGACACACCACGTGGAGGGCCTCGCCGTCCTCGACTCACCGCGGGTGCGCTGATCCCGGTGAGCCGGGGCCGGTCGGCCGGCGGCGGGCGCGAAGACCGTTTCCCCGTAGACTGTGGGTTCGACCCTGCGGGGTGCGGCAAGGGAAGGGGCAGTCGACGGCAATGAGTGTGCTCGATCAGGTGAACGGCCCCTCCGACCTCCGTGCACTCGGATCCGACGAGCTGGTCCGGCTCTGCGGTGAGATCAGGGAGTTCCTCATCCGCAAGGTGTCCGCGACAGGTGGGCACCTCGGCCCCAATCTCGGCGTGGTGGAACTGACGGTCGCGCTACACCGCGTGTTCGACTCCCCGCGGGACCCCATCGTCTTCGACACCGGGCACCAGTCGTACGTCCACAAGATCGTCACGGGTCGGAAGGACCAGTTCGACGGTCTCAGGACGCGCGGGGGTCTGTCCGGCTATCCGTGCCGTGCGGAGAGTGAACACGACATCGTCGAGTCCTCGCACGCGACCTCGTCGCTCTCATACGCCGACGGACTCGCCAAGGCGTACTCCCTCAGCGGCCAGAACGACCGGACCGTCGTCGCGGTGATCGGCGACGGGGCGATGACAGGGGGCATGGCCTGGGAGGCGCTGAACAACATCGCCGCCGGCAAGGACCGGCCCATGGTGATCGTCGTCAACGACAACGGCCGGTCGTACTCGCCCACGATCGGCGGACTGGCCGAACGGCTCGGGGTCCTGCGTCTCCAGCCCGCGTACGAGAAGGCGATGGACCACACCAAGCGCACTCTGGGCGCCCGAAAGGATCTCCTCGGCAAGGCCGTGTACTCGATCCTGCACGGGATCAAGACGGGACTCAAGGACGTGGTCTCACCGCAGGAGTTGTTCGCCGACCTGGGTCTGAAGTACATGGGGCCCGTCGACGGGCACAATCTGGCCGCCACCGAATCGGCGTTGCGGTTGGCCAAGGACTTCGGCGGGCCGGTGGTCGTCCACGTGGTGACCCGCAAGGGCATGGGCTACGTCCACGCGGAGAACAACGTCGCCGACCAGATGCACGCGACCGGGGTCATCGACCCCGACACCGGCCGCCCGCTCTCGTCGTCGTCGTCAGTGGACTGGACGTCGGTCTTCTCAGATGAGCTGTGCGAGATCGGGGCGCAACGAGACGACGTGGTGGCCATCACCGCGGCCATGGCCGGACCGACGGGGCTGACCGCCTTCGGCGACCGGTTCCCGGATCGCATGTTCGACGTGGGCATCGCAGAGCAGCACGCGGTAGCCTCGGCCGCCGGACTTGCGCTGGGTGGGCTGCACCCCGTGGTGGCCGTCTACTCCACGTTCCTCAACCGGGCGTTCGACCAGCTGCTGATGGACGTCGCCCTTCTCGGGCTACCGGTCACCCTGGTACTCGATCGCTCCGGGGTGACCGGCCCCGACGGCGCCAGCCACAACGGGATGTGGGACCTGTCGCTGGCGGGGATCATCCCGGGCGTCCGGGTGGCCGCACCGCGCGATGCCGAGACCCTCCGCGCGGAACTCCGTGAAGCCGTGGCGGTGACGGACGGCCCGACCGTGGTGCGCTTCCCCAAGGGGTCCGTCGGTGAGCCCCTTCCGTCGTTGGAGACATCGTCGGACGGCGTGGACCGGGTGTTCGGGACCGGGGACGCCGACATCCTGGTGGTCGCGGTCGGGTCGATGGTCGCGCCGTCGACGGCGGCGGCACGGGAACTGCGGGCCGAGGGGGTATCGGTCGACGTGGTCGATCCGCGCTGGGTCTATCCCGTCCCGCAGTCGATCGTCGACTCCGCCCGTGGTCGCCGGCTCGTGGTGACGGTCGAGGACAACGGGATCCACGGCGGCGTCGGTTCGGCGGTCTCGGCGGTGCTGGAGCGCGCGGGGGTCGGTGTTGATCGACTGACCCTCGGCCTTCCGCAGGAGTTCCTCGATCACGCCTCCCGGGGCGAGATCCTCTCCGACACGGGGTTGACCGCGGAGGGGATCGCCGACGGTATCCGCCGTCGCCTCTACGACCGCGTCGAGAGCTGAGGGACGGCGGTCTCAGCCGTCCACTCTGAACCGGCGCACCGCCTCGAGCAACGGCGCCTGCGTCAGGTCGATCTGCCATCGGCGGGCACCCTCGTCCCCGAGGACCCGGTGGAGCAGCTCCGCGTCGTCGGCGGGGTCGGTGGTGGCCGCCCGCCACGCCCACAGCCGGAGCGACGACGGCTTGAGCAGCAGGCCCTGGTCGATATCGAGCTCCCGGGCGAGCGAACCGATCGCCTCGCGAGCGATGTCCAGCAGAGCGGCCGCATCCGGGTCCGTGCGCTTCCACGTGGTGTGCGGAGGATGCTCGCCGCGTGGCGCCTGACGGGCGGGTAGGTCGCCACGCCCGAGTTCGGCGGCCCACTCCAACGCGGCCAGCCAGTCGTCGGCCAGTCGTCTGCGATGCGGACCCTCGAAACCCTCGATCGCCAGGAGGTCCGACCGGTTCGTCGGCGCGGTCCGGGCCGCCTCGATGATCGCCGCGTCCGTGAGCAGTCTCTTGGGGGCGATGTCCCGCTCTGCCGCCACCCGGTCACGCGCCATCCACAACTCCCGCGCGCGGGCGAGCTGGCGGGCGTCGCGAAGTGTGCTCAGGCGGTCCAGTCGACGCCAGGGGTCCGGCGCGGTCGGAACCGGACCGGAGTCCACGAGGTGTCGACATTCCGCGTCGAACCAGTCACGCCGACCGAGCTCGTCGAGGCGGGGGAGCACCGCCTCCGCGAGGTCGTGGAGGAACAGCACGTCGTAGGCGGCGTAGTCGAGCCACGCCGGTGGCAGCGGGCGACGGGACCAATCCGCCGCCGAGTGCGCTTTGGCCAGCCCGATCCCCAGGTACTCGGAGATCATCGTGCCCAGGTTCACCCGCTCCAACCCGAGGAATCGCCCGGCGAGTTCGGTGTCGATGACAGCGCTCGGGCTGATCCCGAGTCCACGGAGTGACGGGAGGTCCTGGCTCGCGGCGTGCAGGAGCAGGGGGCGCTCGGAGAGGAGGCCGGCGAGCGGTCCGACCGTCCGGCCCGGTGTCTCGGGGTCGACCAGTAGCGCCGGCCCGTCGGCCGGACGCAGCTGCAGCAGGAAGGCGCGCTCGGAGTAGCGGATCCCTGACGCGCGTTCGACGTCCACCGCCACCGGCCCGGCGGAGGACGTGATGACGGAGGCGACCGCCCGGAGGCCGGGGGCGTCGTCGACGAAGTCGTACTCGGCCGGGGGCGGTGGGGCCCCGGGCGGGGTCTGGCCGCGACGTCGGCCGCTCACGCCCGACGGGGTAGGGATGTCACGCCGACCGGCGGGAGTCCGGCGGCGAGCGAGAGGGTCTTGCAGAACGCGGCCGCGTGGCCGGTCAGGTCGGGGTCGAGTGCGGTCCACGACGCGCGCAGCTCGAGCTGATGGGCCTGCGGTGGCCCGGAGATGTCGCCGTAGCGCACCGAGGCGGTACTGGTGACTGTCCCGCCCAGGGACGTGTAAGGTCCGGCGTCCTCCTCCAGGGCCTCGGTGAGCCAGCTCCAGGCGACCCGGGGCAGGAGCGGATCACCGGCGAGCGAGGCCTCCATGTCCGCCTGGATGTAGGCGACCAGTCGGAGGGTGCCGTTCCACGCGTCGTCCCCGGAGGGGTCGTGGAGGAGGATCAGACGGCCGAACGCGTCGCCGTCGGAGAACTCGGGCACATCGTCCCCGCCGGGCGGAATGATCTCCACGCCGAGTGCGTGACTGTACGGCGCCAGTCTCTGAGGCGGACGGATCGGGCCGACGGAGATCTCAGGGCGGACCTCGAGCCGGGACAGCGACTCGACCGCCTCCCGGAAGACCTCGGGCTCGCCGTCATTGACCGATGTGCTCACAGGGCCTCACGCTAGCGACCGGCCGACGGCGGCCCGAGGAGGCGCGCCGTCAGCCACCGGGGTGGGGTGAGGGGCCCCGGTGACGGACTCATGGGACCATGGGGGTGTGCTGAACTCCGATGTGCCCTCGAATCCCAGGTCCGCCGACTCCCGGGGTGCCGGGCCCGCCACGGCTCGACGAGCCGGGACCGGACCCTACCTCGACGAAGTCAGGGGCACCGGCGCCGCCCGCACCCCGGTGTGGTTCATGCGTCAGGCGGGACGCTCGCTCCCCGAGTACCGCGAACTCCGGGCCGGGACCACCATGCTCGAGGCCTGTTTCGATCCCGAGATGACCTGCGAGATCACGGTGCAGCCCGTCAGGCGCCACGGGGTGGACGCCGCCATCTTCTTCTCCGACATCGTCATCCCGCTCGCGGCGGCGGGGGTGGACATCGACATCGTCCCGGGCACCGGGCCGGTGGTCTCCACGCCCATCCGCGACGAGGCCGGGGTCGCCGCCCTGCCCGACCTCACACCGGACCGCCTCGAGAAGATCGGTGAGGCCGTCCGCCTGGTGATCGCCGAGCTCGACCCGCACGTCGCGCTCATCGGATTCGCCGGCGCCCCGTTCACCCTGGCCTCCTACCTCATCGAGGGAGGCCCCAGCCGCAACCACGAGCACACCAAGTCCCTGATGTACTCCCGACCCGACGTCTGGCACGCGCTGATGTCCAAGTTGGCCGATCTGACCACGGTGTTCCTGCGTACCCAGATCGACGCCGGTGTGGACGCGGTGCAGCTGTTCGACTCATGGGCGGGGGCGCTGAGCCTGCGCGACTATCGTTCGATGGTGCTGCCGCATTCGGCCGGGATCTTCTCGGACGAGGTGATCTCCACCGTTCCCCGGACGCACTTCGGGGTGGGCACCGGGGAGCTCCTCGGCGCCATGGGGGAGGCCGGTCCGGAGGTGGTCGGGGTGGACTGGCGGATCCCGCTGGACGACGCCGCCGGTCGGGTGCCGGGGAAGGTGCTCCAGGGCAACCTCGACCCCGCCATGCTGTTCGCCGATCGTCCCGCCCTGGACTCCGAGGTCCGCCGGATCCTCGACGAGGGTTCGCGCGCGCGTGAGCTCGGAGCCCGCGGCCACGTGTTCAACCTGGGGCACGGGGTCCTGCCCGCCACCGACCCGGGCGCCGTGACCCATGTGGTGGAGCTGGTCCACGAACTGAGCGGGAAGTAGGGGTGGCGCCTCGAGTCGCAGTGGTCGGTGGTGGCCTGAGCGGCCTGACCGCCGCCTATCAGCTCGCCCTCGACCTTCCTGACGCCCGGATCACGGTGCTCGAGGCGTCCGACATCCCGGGCGGGGCGCTGCACACGGTCGACTTCCCGTCCGGGCCCATGGAGCTCGGGGCCGAGGCCTTCATCGGCCGTCGCCCGGAAGCATCCGAACTCGTCGCCGAGCTGGGCCTGACCGACGCCCTGCGCCATCCCGGCCCGCTCGGCCCGGCGATCCTCACCGGCGGCCGGCTGGTCCCGATGCCGCCCGGCACCGTCATGGGGCTGCCGTCCGACGTGACCGCCCTGACCGGCGTCCTGACCCCCGCGGAGTCGGACGCCGCCGCCCGCGAGAGGGACACACCACTGGAGTGGGAGCCAGGCGGCGACGTCTCGCTGGGCCGCCTGGTCGCCGAGAGGTTCGGAGACGCGGTGGTCTCGCGACTCGTCGACCCCATGCTCGGCGGCGTGTACGCGGCGCCCAGTTCGGGGCTCGGCCTGCGCCAGGTGGTCCCA
>NZ_JAALDW010000306.1:0-1103 GCF_014145055.1 Dietzia sp. DQ11-38-2 | reverse complement strand
GTAGCCGTGGCGGGGCGGCGGCGGTCAGTCCCAACTGTCGACGTGGCGCATCAGTGGCAGCGCCTTCCGCTGGATCCGGCCCATCCGGGAGTGGATCACGTCGAGGGTCTCGATCGCCTCGGCCACATAGGGCCCCTTGTTGAGCATCACGCACTCGGACCTCTGCGCGGACCCGGCGTCGGAGATCTCCGCGCGCGACGGGATCCCGGTCTTCGCCAACGACTCCAGCACCTGCGTCGCCAGGACGACGGGGACGCGGGCCGCCTGGCACATCAGCGTGATGTTGCGCGGAATCTCCGAGAGCGACTCGAAACCCATCTCGACGGCGAGGTCACCGCGGGCGATCATCACACCGATCCGCTCGTGACGCATCGCCTCCAGCAGCAGGTCCGGTAGCGCCCGGTACGCCTGCCGGGTCTCGATCTTGAGGAGCAGTCCCAGCTCCCGCCCCGACTCCGAGGCCGCGGATTCCAGGGCCTCGACCGCGTCGGCGACGTCCCTTCTGGTCCGCACGAACGACAGCGCCACGAGATCGGCGTGTCGGGACGCGAAGTCGAGACTCTGTCGGTCCTCCTCGGTCAGCGCGGGGGTGTCCATCTCCAGTCCCGGGACATTGATCCCCTTCTCCGACCCCAGCCAGCGGCCACCCTCCCGGCAGCGCACCACCTCCAGCCTGGCCCAGGGGGCGTCCGTGGCACCCGGGGTGGCGGTCTCGACGACCTCTGCGGAGATCACCCCGTCGTCGAACAGGACGCGGTCACCCACCGCCAGCGCCTCCACGACCGCGGGAAGCGCACATCCCAGTCGGATCTCCGCACCGGACCGCGGTGGATCCACCGGTTCCATGTCCACGGTGAGCAGGATCCGGTCCCCGGAGTGGACGCGAATCCGCTGGGGCACCGCAGGGATGCCGCGGACCCTGGTGCGCTCGAAGTCGCAGTCGATCAGCGTGCCGTCGCGCACCCACGCGTTGCGATCACCCTCCGCGAGGACTCCACCGTCATCCACGGACACCACGGTGAAGCGTCGACGCAGCCGCCGTGCATCGGGGACCTCGATCACGTCCCCGGGCCTCCGGCCCGCGAGCCACCGCGGGTCCACCC
>NZ_JAALDW010000305.1:0-5739 GCF_014145055.1 Dietzia sp. DQ11-38-2 | reverse complement strand
CGCGGGGAGGGCCGGGACCTGCGGCGCGTGGCCGGGCGGGGCCGGCGTGGAGGCGGCCGGAAGGTCCGCGGCATCTTGATCGGACTGGATCGCGGGCTCGGGGACCGGGTCGTCGCGGAGGATCCGGTCTAACGGTGTCGCCAGGAGTTCCTCGAGATCCGGCCGGGAGCCGGTGAGGTCCTCGACGAGATTCGCTATGCGCACCACGGCGAGCGAGTCCAGACCGGCAGCCAGCGGTTCGAGCGCCGGATCCACACCGTCCGGGACCACTGCGGCCAGCTCGGGTGCCAGGCCTGCCGAACCACTTGCGAGCGCCTCCGGCCGAGACGCCGCGGGTTCGGCCTGCGCGGACGTCGCCGGTGCTGGGGTCGACGAGGCGGGGGGTGACGAGTCCAGCGTCGACGAGGCGGGACTCGACGGTGCTGGGACTGACGAGGCGGAGTACGACGACGCACTCGCGAAGGGGTTCGGAAGCGCCTTGTGGTCGATCTTGCCGTTCGCTGTGACCGGTAGCTCCCGGTGAATCAGGACAGCGGTAGGAACCATGTACGCCGGAAGCGCCTCCCGGAGTGCGGCACGAATCGCACGCTGGTCGAGTCCGGACTGCGGGGTGAGCGCGACATGCCCGACCAGGCGTTTGCCACCGCCGGGGCCGTCGACCGCACTACAGACTCCCGCACGCACCCCGTCGAGGCGCGTGAGTGCTGCGTCGATCTCTCCGAGCTCCACGCGATAGCCGTTGATCTTGACCTGTCGGTCGACGCGACCGAGGAACCGGATCGTCCCGTCGGGCAACCACATCCCCTCGTCGCCGGTGCGATAGAGGCGTTCGCCGTAGACGGGGTGGACCCGGAACCGCTCCGCGGTCTGTTCCTCGTCGCCCAGATACCCGCGCGCCACGCCGTCGCCGCCGATGAACAACTCGCCCGCGACTCCGATCGGGACCGGCTCCCCGTCCGGGCCGTCGAGAATGCGGAACCACTGCCCGTCCAGCGCCGTGCCGTAGGGAATCGATGGCCACTGCGGATGGACGTCGCCGATGACGTGGTGAACCGACCAGATGGAGGCCTCCGTCGCCCCGCCGAGACTCACGACGACGGCATGCGGGGCGAGGGCGCGGAGTCGATCCGGCAGCGTCACCGGGATCCAGTCACCGGACATCATGACCAGCCTGAGCGAGCCCAGCGCGGTGCGCGCGCGCTCGGGATCCGATTCCGCGTAGTCGACGAGCATCTCGGCCAGGGCAGGCGCGGAGTTCCAGACCGTGACGCCCTCGGTCTCGATCGTGCGCAGCCAGTGCTCGGGATCGGCCTCCGAGCCGCGTTCGGGCAGGACCAGTCGCGCGCCGGCGGACAGGCCGCCGAAGATGTCCCACACGGACAGGTCGAAGCTCAACGCGGACAACCCCAGGACGACGTCCGTCGGACCGGGGTTGAACCGGCGCGCCAGGTCGTCGATCGTCGTCCTGGCCTGAGCGTGTTCGATGGCGACGCCCTTGGGCTCTCCCGTCGAGCCCGAGGTGAAGATCGTGTACGCAAGTCCGGCCCCCTCGACGGGTGCGGGACCGGGACGAACCGCATCGTCCGCAGGCCGCTGGACCACGGCGGGTATCGCCGTGACCCCGTCGGGCATGTCCGTCCCCTGCGCGGCGACAGCGACCCGGGCGCCGGCTCGGGCCGCGATACGTTCCACGCGCGTGAGCGGCCATGCCGGGTCCACGGGCACGTAGGCGGCCCCGGCCGAGGTGATCCCGAGGACGATGCCGATCTGTTCGACCGACTTGCCGAGCAGGACGAGGACCGGCTCCCCGGGTGTGACCCCCCTGGAGTACAGCTCACCGCGGGTCCACGCAGCGATGGAGGCGAGTTCGTCGGCATCCGCGACGCGGTCCCCTTGCGAGACCACGCGCCGCGTCCCGTCCGCGTCCAGCGCCGCCAGCACCGGGTCGTGCAGGCCCGGGCCGGAGTCGTAGGCCACCGGTCGCGGCCGCGGGGTACGGACCCAGGGGTCCAGAAACAGACCCGGTCGCGTCCAGGCGGCCTCGTCGCGGGCCAGTACCTCGACGGCCCTCTGGACCGCGCGGCGCATGCCGTCGACGACGCCGTCGTCGACCGCCCCGACCACGTGGTCCCAGGCGAGGACGAGCGCGTCGTCCTCCTCCCAGTGGATGGCGTCGAGCAGGACCTGGGGAGTCTGGGACACCCCGAACCCGCGTCGGCCGAGCCAGGCGTCCGTGCGGGACCCGGCGCGGTCCCCTACGGAGGAGGTGAAGACGACAGGGTGTTCGGGGATCCCGTTCGTCGGCCCGAACAGCTCGCCGACCACGCGCGATGCAGGCACCGCGCTGTGGTCCACCGCGTCCCAGAAGTTGCGCGTCACCCGGAGGGCGTAGTCCACGAAGCCCTCGGCGCACCCCGTGTGACCGGTGTCGAGAAGAGCGGTCCGGGTGGTGTCCCCCACGCCCGCGTCCTCGCGGGCCTCGGGGTCGAAGAGTGTGGTGACCAGGCAGAAGCGCTCCCGGGCGCCGAAGCGCCGGAGCGCGGCCGCGAACAACGCCGCCAACGCCCCCGTGGGCGAGACACCCCACGCCCGGGCCGCTACGCGGAAATCCTCCCAGACGTCGGAGCCGACCCGGCCCTCCGACCGCCGGAACCGTGGCGGGGTCAGCTGATCGGCCCGAAGGTGGGCGGTGTCCCACGGCCCACCCGGCAGGTCCTGCGCCCTCCCGCGCCAGAACTCCATGGCGTCCCGCTCGGCGGCCTCGGTGCGTGGCAGGGCGGGTGGGGGCACGGCAGACGGGGGCGCCGCCCTCACCCCGCGGCCCTCCGCGCTCTCACCCGAGCGTTCGTGCCGGTGTTCCGAACCCCACTCGTCGAGCACTCGCCGTATCCCGGGGAAGTCGATGAGCAACACATCGAACCCCACGCACAGGACCAGGGACCCGTCGGGCCGCACTACGGCAGCGAACGTGTGCACCGGCCATCGGTGGGCGGGCGCGCGACGGTGGGACAGGTCCTGCCGCGCCTCATCCTCGGCAGCCTGTGGGTCGGGGTGCGAGCGGAGATCCACGATCTCGAACCGGTGGACCCCCGGATCGTCGAGCACCCGGCCCACGCCGTCGCGTCCCACCACCGCCCGGAGCATCGGGTGGCGGGCCACCACGCGGTTCCACGCCGACTCGAGCTCTCCCACGGTGGTGAGGGCGTCAGTCCCGGCAGGCAGCACGAACTCGTACTCGGAGTAGAAGTACGTCGAGACGCCGCCGAGCGGGTAGTCGTCACCCCGGCCGACCCAATAGGTGCCCTGTACGGGAGTCAGAGCGAACGTATCCGGGACCTCCTGACCGCCCGCGTCGGCGGGCGTCATCGCCGTCGACACCTCCGCGGCCACCTTCTCCGCGGACACCGGCCCGGCCGCACATCTCCGCTCGAGTGTCGTCAGGTCGATGTCTCCGACGAAGTCCCGCAGGGGGATCCTCACCCCCGTGCGCTCCACCAGCAGCCGCTGGAGCCGCACCGCCGAGAGCGAGTCCAGCCCCAGGTCCACCAGCGTCCCCGGGCCCACCGAGTCGACCTCCAGGACGTCGCAGACAGCAGCTTCGACCACGGACCAACTCGACGGCATGCCCCACCTCTCGCTCACAACACAAAGCGTCGCTGTCCGGACTGAACCACGGCGACACCGGCACGACTCTATTGATAATGAGTCTCGTTATCAATAGAGTCTCTACAGTCGTTGCCCGTCTCCCCGTTGTTGGAAGGGGGGTCCGCGCGTCCTCGCACCACCACCAGGGAGCCGCCATGTCCTCACCCATCCCCGACGCAGTCGAGGTCGCCGTGATCGGAGCCGGTCCGGCCGGGCTCACGGCGGCGCTCGTCCTGGGCCGCCAGAAGCGGACGGTCGTTCTGGTCGACTCCGGCCAACCGCGCAACGCCCCCGCGACCGAGATGCACATGTATCTCGGCCTCGACGGCAGGTCCCCGAAGGACCTGCGCAGGACGGGGATGGAGGAGGTCGCCGGTCATCCCAACGTCGAGATCGTGCATTCCACCGTGACGGGCATCGAGGTGACCGGCCCCGACACACCGGTCAGTCTCGCCACCTCGGATGGCAGATCATTCCTGGCCGAACGGCTGCTCGTCACCGCCGGGGTCCGAGACGACGTGAGCGGGATCCCCGGTGTGGCGGCGCGCTTCGGACAGGGCGTCTACCACTGCCCGTTCTGCCACGGCCACGAGGTCGACGGGCGGCGACTCGCCGTCCTCACCGACGCCCCGGAGAACCCGGCCCAACCCGGACTGCAGGCGGTCTATCTGGCCACCCACTTCTCCCGCGACGTCACCCTGCTCACCAACGGTCATCCGGTCCCGGACGAGATCCGCGAGACGCTCGCGCGCAATGGCGTTGGGCTCGAGCACCGGCCCGTGACCGAGCTCGGCGGGACCGACGGCGCCCTCACGGTCTCGGTCGGCGACGAGGAGCTCACCTTCGGTGCGGTCTTCCACACCCCCCGGGAGCAACCGCGCGACTCCGTGCTGGGCCTCGATCTCGAGACCGAGGGTGCGCACATCCTGGTGGACTGGCAACAGCGCACGTCGGACCCACGCGTGTTCGCGGCCGGCGACTGCGCCCGTCGTCGCGATGACCCCGTACCGCTGGCGTTCGTGGCCCGCGCCGTCGCCGCCGGACAGGCCGCAGGATTGTGGATCGACCAGGACCTCTTCCGCGCCCAGGCCGGTCTCGGCTGACGCAGTCCCACCCCACCCGTCACCACCCACTCACCTAAGGATCACCACTCTCATGGATCGCCGCGGTTTCCTCCGTCTCATCGCCGTCACCGGTGCCGTCACCGGCGCCGGACTCGCCCTGGGCGCCTGCGCCACCGAGGACGGAGGCGCGAACGGGACCGGCACCGGGACCGGCTCGGGCACAGGCGGAGACGGGGGCACCGTCCGTGTGGCGGCGATGGTCTCCCCGGGGGACACGCTCGACCCCGCCGCGGCGACCTCACCGGGAGCCTGGGTGGGCATCTTCGCTCTGTACGACTCCCTGGTGGTCCTCCTCGACAACGAGCCGGTATCCCAGCTGGCCGAGTCGATCACCTCCAACGACGCGGCGGATGTGTGGACGGTCCGGCTCCGGCCCGACGCCACCTTTTCGGACGGCTCACCGGTGACCGCCGAGGACGCCCTCGCCTCGCTGGTCTACACGGCCGCGTCCCCGATGGCCGGGTCCTTCCTCGCCCCACTGGACACCGCGGCGTCCCGTGCGGTCGACGAGCGCACGCTCGAGCTGCACCTCAGCGCTCCGCGCGCAGACTTCGTCGAGGCTGTCCTGGCCCCGCAGAGCGGCGTGTTCAAGGACGGCGACCCCGACTCCGGCATCGGATCGGGTCCGTTCGTCCTCGAGTCCGGATCGTCCGAGGACGGGTGGGTCTTCACACCCAACCCCCACCACCCGGGCGTCGGCATCGACCGACTCGAGGTGCGGTCGGTCCCGGACCCGGATGCGCGAGCCCGGGCCGTGGTCTCCGGCGACGTCGACTACGCCAACGACCTCCCGGTGACCGCCGCGCGGACGGTGGCCGAACCGGCCCGCATCACCGAGGGAGGCCCGGCGGACTCCAAGGCGCTCGGCCTCATCCTCAACACCCGTGTCGCGCCGTTCGACGACGAGCGGGTACGGACGGCGTTCAAGCTGCTGGTCGACAGGGAGACGCTCGTCGGCACCGTCCTCGGC
>NZ_JAALDW010000304.1:0-3102 GCF_014145055.1 Dietzia sp. DQ11-38-2 | reverse complement strand
TGCCCGGCCCACGTGTGTGCGGTGGGGTCTGACCCCCCGGTCAGAATCTGGCGTGCGACCCCTCCAGGACAACGCGGGGCGAGTCCGCGGCGTCCTCTCCAGCCTTGTCCACGTGCCCGATCACCCAGTTGTCGACGTGCCGTGCCGTGAGCACGGCCTGGGCTCGGTCCACGTCCTCGGCCGGGAGGACGGCGATCATCCCGACGCCCATGTTGAACGTCCGTTCCATCTCGGTCTGTTCGACACGGCCGTGGTGGGCGATCGTGCCGAACACGGCGGGCACTGGCCACCGCCCTCGGTCGAGCCGTGCGACCAGTCCGCGCGGCATGACCCGCGCGAGGTTCTCCGCGAGGCCTCCGCCTGTCACATGGCTGAACACCCGGACGTCGGTCTCCGCGATGAGACTCAGACAGTCCAGGGCGTAGATGCGGGTGGGTTCGAGGAGTTCCTCGCCCAGTGTCCGACCGAACTCCTCGACGTGACCCTCCAGCGGTAGGCGAGCGAGGTCCAGCAGCACGTGCCGGGCCAGTGAGTAGCCGTTGGAATGCAGACCCGAGGACGCCATACCCACGATCACATCGCCGGGGCGGACGTTCTCCGCCTTGAGCACCTCGTCGGCTTCGACGATCCCGACCCCGGTGCCCGAGATGTCGTACTCGCCGGGTGCCATGAGCCCGGGGTGCTCGGCGGTCTCCCCGCCCAGCAGGGCACATCCCGCCCGCACGCACCCCTCGGCGATCCCCTCGACGATGGCGGCGACATGCTCCGGCACGACCTTGCCGATGGCGATGTAGTCCTGGAGGAACAGCGGCTCGGCGCCGCACACCACGAGATCGTCCACCACCATCGCCACGAGGTCGATGCCCACCGTGTCGTGGACATCCATGGCCTGCGCCACCGCGATCTTGGTGCCGACGCCGTCCGTCGACGAGGCCAGGAGCGGCTGCCGATACGTGTTCTTCAGGGAGAACAACCCCGCGAAACCCCCGAGACCGCCCATCACCTCCGGTCGGGTCGCACGCCTGGCGTGGGGCGCGAACAGTTCGACAGCGCGCTCGCCGGCGTCGATGTCGACGCCGGCGGCGGCGTACGAGGCGCCGCGCGCGGGGTGGTGGTTCTCGGTCATGGTCGATTCTCCTCATCGGCGCCCCTGGGCGGGCGCCCGGTCAGGGTCGGCGGACGGCGTCCGTGGTGTCGTGCAGGACCAGGTGCCGGTCGGGGGTCTCGCCGTCGACCTGGGCGGCCAGGGCCAGCACGGCCGCACTCATGGGCGAGTCGTCCGGGAGCGCGATGGGATAGTGGCCGTCGAAGCACGCGGCGCACAACTCGTCCCGCGGCTGCCCGGTGGCCGAGATCATCCCGTCCACCGAGATGTACCCGAGGGTGTCCGCGCCGATCGCCCTGCGGACACCCTCGAGCATGCCGTCCGTCACGTCGACGCCGTTGGCGATCAGCTCGGCCGGGCTGGCGAAGTCGATGCCGTAGAAGCACGGCCACCGGACCGGAGGAGAGGCTATACGGACGTGCACCTCGAGGGCGCCCGCCTCCCTGAGCATCCTGATCAGGGCCCGCTGGGTGTTGCCCCGGACGATCGAGTCATCCACCACCACCAGCTTCTTCCCGTGGATCACCTCGCGAAGCGGGTTGAGTTTGAGCCGGATTCCGAGCTGGCGGATCGTCTGACTGGGCTGGATGAACGTGCGGCCGACGTAGGCGTTCTTGGTCAACCCCTGTGCGAAGGGGATTCCGGAGCCCTGCGCGTATCCGACCGCGGCCGGGGTGCCCGACTCCGGGACCGGGATGACCAGGTCGCCCTCGACGGGGTGTTCGGCGGCCAGCGTGCGACCGATCTCCACGCGAGCGGAGTTGACCAGCCGCTCGTTGATCACCGAGTCGGGACGTGCCAGGTAGACGTACTCGAAGACGCAGGCCTTGGGGGCGGGTTCCGCCAGTCTGCGCGACCTGACGCCGTCGGCGTCGATCGCGATGAGCTCACCGGGCTCGATGTCGCGGACGAACGACGCCCCGACGATGTCGAGCGCAGAGGTCTCGGACGAGACCACCCAGCCCCGCTCGAGCCGACCGAGCGCGAGGGGGCGCACCCCGTGAGGGTCGCGGGCCGCGTACAGCGTGCTCTCGTCGGAGAACGTCAGGCAGTAGGCACCGCGCAGTCGCGGCAACAACCGGGCCGCCGCCTCCTCGAGCCCCCCGTCCCCCGCGTCGTGGGCGAGGAGGGTGGAGACGATGTCCGAGTCCGAGTGGGTGCTGTTCTCGGAGTACCCACGGATACCGATCGACGTGGCGTAACGCTTGAGTTCCTGGGTGTTGACCAGATTCCCGTTGTGCCCCAGCACCACGGACCCTCCACCGGGAGTGGGCCGGAACATGGGCTGGGCGTTGTCCCAGGACGCCGCGCCGGTCGTCGAGTACCGGCAGTGGCCCACGCCCACGTGGCCGCTCATCGATTCGAGGGTCTTCTCGTCGAAGACCTGACTCACCAGACCGAGATCCTTGTAGACCAGGACCTGCTCACCGTCCGCGACCGCGATCCCTGCGGCCTCCTGGCCTCGGTGTTGCAGCGCGTACAGGCCGTAGTAGGTGAGCTTGGCGACATCCTCGCCCGGAGCCCACACACCGAAGACACCGCACTCCTCGACCGGGCCGATGCGCTCGGCGTCGACAGGCAGGCCGGTCGGACCGGGAACGGACGGGTCGGGCAGACCCAGACCGACGGCGGCGCGACTCGTTGTGCGGCGGAGTGGTCCGGACGTGCCCGGACGTGACGACGTGCTCTCCACCTGGTGGTGCTCCCTCATGGTTCGGGGCGGTCCGCCCGGACAGACCCCGGCGGTGCCGTTCAAGTGTACGTTCCCGGACCCCCGTGACCCCACTCCCGTGTCCCCGGTCGCACCACCGGCAGCCCCGACGCGACCTCACCGGCCCTCGTCCCCGACGCACGGACCAGCCCGGCCGAGACGGCGGACTGCCAGCTGCGGCGGCCGGTGGCGAGTTCGAGCCAGGTCCTGGCGTCGGTCTCGACGACGTTGGGCGGGGTCCCCCGCGTGTGGCGCGGCCCCTCGATGCACTGCACGGCCGCATAGG
>NZ_JAALDW010000303.1:0-3563 GCF_014145055.1 Dietzia sp. DQ11-38-2 | reverse complement strand
CTCGGCGAGATCGCCGAGATCGTCGGCGGGCGGTTGGTCGGAGGTGACCCCTCGACCGCGGTCACCGGTTCCGTCGAGTTCGACTCCCGTCGTATCGACCCCGGCGGGTTGTTCCTCGCCCTGCCCGGCGAGCGGGTCGACGGCCACGAGTTCGTCGGCCGCGCTCTGCAGGCCGGGGCGGCGGCCGCTCTGGTCGCGCGCGAGGTCACCGACGTCCCCGGGGCGGGGGGTGCCCAGATCGTGGTGCCCCCCGTCGACCGGCGCGTCACCAACGCCATGGCCCTGGCCGCGGATTCCGACGGGTCCGGGGCGGCGGTGCTCGCGGCACTCGGAGCCCTGGCACGAGCCAGCGTCGACAGGCTGGTCGCCGACCACGGGCTCGTCGTGGTCGGGATCACCGGCTCCTCGGGCAAGACCAGCACCAAGGACCTCATCGGGGCTGTCCTCTCCGCCGCCGGGACGGTCATCGCGCCGCCCGGATCGTTCAACAACGAGATCGGCCACCCCTGGACGGCCCTCCGCGCCGATGAGTCCACCGACTTCCTGGTGCTCGAGCTGAGTGCGCGAGCGCCGGGCAACATCCGGGAGCTCGCGGAGATCGCGCCCCCGAGGATCGGGGTGGTGCTCAACGTGGGGACCGCGCACCTCGGTGAGTTCGGGTCGCGCGACGTCATCGCCGCCACGAAAGGTGAGTTGGTCGAGGCCCTGCCGGATGCGGCCCATGGAGGGGTCGCGGTGCTCAACGCCGACGACGAACGGGTCCTGGGCATGGCCGGGCGGACCTCCGCCGAGGTCGTGACGGTGGGATCCGGCCCGTCCGCAGACCTCCGCGCCGAGGGCGTGCGGGTGGACGACGAGGTCCGGGCCTCCTTCCGCCTGGTGACCCCGGACGGCGAGGCCGACGTGGCCCTCCGGGTCCACGGTGAACACCAGGTGGGCAACGCCCTCTCGGCCGCCGCGGTGGGCCTGGCCTGCGGGATGGATGTCTCGACGATCGCCGGCGCCCTCGGCACCGCGCGGGCCGCGTCCGCGCGCCGCATGGACGTGCGGGTGACCGCCGACGGCGTCACCGTGATCAACGATTCCTACAACGCGAACCCCGATTCGGTGCGGGCGGCGCTCAGGTCGCTCGCCGTGATGGCGCGGGCGGGCGGGGGCCACCGTCGGACCTGGGCGATCCTGGGCGAGATGGCCGAACTGGGCGAGGAATCGGTGAGGGAGCACGATCTCATCGGTCGGTTCCTCGTGCGCCTCGACGTGTCCCAGCTGGTGGTGGTCGGCCGGGGTCGACCGCAGCGCGCGCTGTACCAGGGTGCGGTGCAGGAGGGGTCGTGGGGGTCGGAGGCGGTGCACGTCGAGACCGCCGAGGAGGCGTGCGCCCTCGTGGACGAACAGCTGCAGCCGGGGGACATCGTGCTGGTCAAGGCCTCTGCGGCAGTGGGGTTGTGGAGCGTGGCGGAGCATGTGCTCGCGACGCGTGGTGAGGAGATGTCCGAATGACCCAGATCATGGTCGCGGGCATCGTCGCCTTCGTCGTGAGCATCTTCCTCACCCCGGTGCTCATCATCTACTTCCGTCGACACGGCTTCGGGCAGGAGATCCGGCTGGAGGGCCCGCAGTCCCACATGAGCAAGCGCGGGACCCCCAACATGGGCGGGATCGCGATCCTCGCCGCGGTGTGGCTCGGCTACATCGTGGCCGGGCTGGTGGGACAGGTGACGGTGGGCGGCGGGGGATTCACGGCCTCCGGTCTGCTCATTCTCGGGCTGGCGACCGCGTTGGCGGCGGTCGGGATGATCGATGACGGCCTCAAGGTGTTCAAGCGGCACAACAAGGGTCTGGGCATCCTGTCCAAGACCGTCGGCCAGGTGCTCGCGGCTCTCGCGTTCGGCATCCTGGTCCTGGGTTTCCGGAACGACGACGGGCTGACCCCCGCCAGCCGCTCGTTGAGCTACATGCGCGACTTCGTCGCCGTGACCTTCCCGGTGGTCGTCTTCCTGATCTTCATCGTGATCCTGGTCTACGGCTGGTCCAACGCGGTCAACTTCACCGACGGCCTGGACGGGCTGGCCGCCGGGTCGATGGCCATGGTCATGGGCACCTACGTCGTGTTCAGCTTCTGGCAGTTCCGGTATTCGTGCTTCTCCACCGCGGAGGGGGTGGATCTGTCCGGGTGTTACCAGGTGCGTGACCCACTCGACATCGCGGTGGTGTGTTCCGCCTCGCTCGGGGCGTGTCTGGGCTTCCTGTGGTGGAACGCCGCCCCGGCCAAGATCTTCATGGGCGACACGGGGTCGATGTTCCTGGGTGGCATCGTCGCAGGCGTCTCGGTGGTCTCGCGCACCGAGCTGCTCATGGTCGTCGTCGGCGCGGTCTTCGTGATCGAGTTCGTCTCGGTCCTCATCCAGGTCGCGGCGTTCCGCACCACCGGCCGTCGTCCGTTCCGCATGACTCCCATCCACCACCACTTCGAGAACGGCGGGTGGGCCGAGACGACCGTCACCATCAGGTTCTGGCTCCTCGTGGCCATCTCCTGCGGCCTGGCGATCGCGCTGTTCTACGGTGACTGGCTCGCGAGCACATCGGGGTGACGGACGTGACAGAGCGGGAGATGAGAGAGCACGAGGCGACAGCACGCCGCACGACAGGGACCGGAGCGACCGCGCGGGGTCTCGGCGTCCGCGATCTCACCGGAGCCCGCGTCCTGGTCCTCGGCGCCGGGGTGTCCGGCCCGGGGGCGGTCCGGATACTCCACGCGCTCGGCGCCGAGCCCGTGGTGGCGGACTCGCGACCGGACGCCGTCGCGCTGCTTCAGGCCTCGCTCCCGGAGGGGGTGGGCTGTACCGGCGTCGGCCTCGATCGCGCGGCCGAGATGATTGCCGACACCGGCTCCGGGCGGATCGACCTGGTGGTGACGAGCCCGGGGTGGCGGCCCGACTCCCCGCTGTTACTGTCCGCCACCGAGGCCGGCCTCGAGCTGTGGGGGGACGTGGAACTGGCCTGGCGGGCCGATGCGGCCGGGGTGTTCGGACCGCCGCGGACCTGGCTCGCGGTGACGGGTACCAACGGTAAGACCACCACCACCTCGATGCTCGAGTCGATCTGCCGGGAGGCGGGCATGGCCGTGCGGGCGTGCGGCAACATCGGCCTGCCCGTGACGGAGGTCCTGCTCGCCGAGCCGAGGGTCGAGGTGCTCGCGGCTGAACTGTCGAGTTTCCAGCTCCACTGGGCGCCGAGCTGCCGACCCGACGTGGGGGTGGTCCTCAACGTCGCGGAGGACCACCTGGACTGGCACGGGTCGATGGAGGCCTACGCCGCGGCCAAGGCCCGCGTCCTCACCGGGCGGGTGGCGGTGGCCGGGAACGACGACCCGATCGCCTCCCGACTACTGGAGGAGGCGCCCGCGCCCACGCGGATCGGGGTGCGCCTCGGCGCACCCCGTGACGGTGAGCTGGGGGTGGTCGACGGTGTCCTCACCGCGCGGATCGGTGACCGCGGGGCCGACGACATGGTGCCACTGCTGCCGGCCGTGGACGTCCGACCGCCGGGACCCGCGGGCGTAC
>NZ_JAALDW010000302.1:0-6887 GCF_014145055.1 Dietzia sp. DQ11-38-2 | reverse complement strand
TGGCTCGAGGGCGCGGTCCCACGCCGTCCCGAGTTCGGCGTCCACCGCGGAATGGAAGGCGGCGGGACCGGCGGCCATGAGGTGCCGGAGCCGGTTCTCGCCGATCACCACGTCACCGCTCGCGCCGGTCTGGCCGCGCCACATCCCGAGTTCGGGGGTGTGGGAGAAGCGTTCGCCGTCGACGAGGTCGCTCGGGTCCTCGGTGACCTCGAAGGCCAGCATCGACCACTTGGCCAGCGACTCGGCCAGGCGCGCACCGGTGCCGACCGGACCGATCCAGTCGACGATCGCCTTGCGGGCGCCCGGCTGGGCCGGCTGGTCCTCCCACCGCATAGCTGACGACGCGTCGAGCGTGCTCGCGAGAGCCCACTCGACGTGAGGGCACAACGCGGTGGGCGCGGCATGGATGAACACCACACCTGTCGTCGTATCCGCGAAATGGTTCAGATCAGACATCGCTTCACTCCCGACTCACTGAGGGACGTCTTCCCCAACGACCTCGCGAAATCGTGTGAACGATGATTCGTATGTGGTTGTAGTAGACAACTGTGCCTCAAGTGATGGAATTACACCAGCGACACTTCTGCATTCTCAGCAAAGTTACAGCACCGTAATCCCGCCGGTGTGAGTCCCGGGCGGCGTGTCGGGGACACTGGGCGATCAGCCTCCGAGTGAATCCTCCGGACGACTGCGCCGGGTGGCGGCATCCACCACGCGGTCCGACAGCTCCGGCCACAGCGGCTTGGCCCAGTCCCCGAAGTCACGGTCGGTGAGCACGACCAGGGCCGTCTCGATCTCGGGCTGCACCCACAGCAGCGTGCCGGACTGCCCGAAGTGCCCGAAGGTCCCGGGAGAATTGTGCTGGCCCGTCCAATGAGGGTGCTTGGCGTCACGGAGTTCGAACCCCAGGCCCCACGGGCACGGCTTGTGCATGCCGTACCCGGGCACGACGCCGTCGAGGCCGCGGAACTGCTCGGTCACCGCCTCCTCGAGGGTCTCGGGCGCGAGGAGCGTCGGGGCGACGAGTTCGGTCGCGAAGGAGATCAGGTCGGCGAGGCTGGCCGACGCTCCGTGCCCGGCCGATCCCTCGAGAGCCGTCGACCCCATCCCGAGCGGCTGGCACACGGCCTCGGTGAGGTAGTCGGGGAACGCGATCCCGGTGGCCTCCGCGATGTGGTCGGCGAGGACCTCGAAGCCCGCGGAGGAATAGATGCGCCGCTCCCCCGGCCCGGCGCGGACCTTGTCGCGATCACTGAAGTCCAGGCCCGAGGCGTGGGCCAACAGGTGGCGTACGGTCGACCCCTCGGGCCCGGCGGCCTCGTCGAGGGAGATCGCCTCCTCCTCGACCGCGAGCAGTGCCGCGACGGCCACGATCGGCTTGGTCACCGAGGCGAGCCGATAGACGCGGGTGTCGTCGCCGCGCACGGCCAGGGCCCCCTCCGCACCGACGACCGCCGCCGAGACGTTGTCCACCGGCCAGTCCTCGACCACCGCCAACGCCGCATGCAACCGGTCTCGATCGAACTCGTCCGACATGTGATCCTCCCGGGTGATGGCAGATCGGGCCGCCGCCGGCCGGATCGTCTACAGGTGCGGGGTCAGTGTGTCAGTTCCGCCGCCCCGTCCGGGGTCACGTCCGCGGCACGTCGCGCCGACGGAACCCGACCACCCCCGCGCCCACGAGGGCCACCGCCAGAACCAGCAGCACCATCACCCCCACCGTGTCGACCGGCCCGACGGGTGCCCGACCCACCGCACCGAACGGCGACAGGCGCATCTGAGACTCGGTGAGCCGGAGGGTGGGTCCCATGAACGTGACGACGGCCGAGACGGCGAACACCGCCCAGGCCAGCGCCTGAGCGCGCGGCACCAGTCCGAACAGGGCGACCGACAGGCCGACGAACACCATCGCGGCGGGCACCTGCCAGGATCCGGCCCCGACGATCCGACCCACCGAATCCGGGTCGTCGAGGGCGACGGCAGTGGCCAGGCCGAACGCCGCGGACCCCGCCGCGACGACAACTGCGGCTCCCACGGCCACGACCGCGGTGTGCAGCGCGAGCGCCGACCACCTGGAGCGGCCGGCCGCGAGTTCGAGCTCCAGCCGCCCCGAGGTCTCCTCACCCCGCAATCCGCCGAGGGTCTGCAGGGCGAATCCGGCGCCGAGGATACCGACGAACACCACGAGCATCTGCACGAGTGAGTCGACGAGTGCCGGGGACTCGACGAGGAAGCCCGCGAGGGCGGGGTTGGACACGATCGCCTCGACGACGACGTTCATCAGGGCGCCGTACATGGTCATGAGCGCCACGACCCCGAGGGTCCACCCGATGAGTGCGCCGAGGTGCTGGTGGACCGCCACGCCGAGCTCGGATGACCGCCACCTCGAGGCCGCGGCAGGTCCCGTGCGGGCGGGGACCAACCCCTCCCCGAGATCGCGGCGTCCGGAGAGCCACAGAGCGGTGCCGGACAGCGCCACGGCCGCCACCACGGCCACGACCAGCGGGAGGGCAGAGGGATCACCGAACGGACGCACCAGACCGAGCCACCCCAGTGGTGATGTCCACCTCACCCAGTTCTCGTTGGTGTCCCCGATGCCTCGCAGGACCAACGTGAGGCCGGCCAGGGTCAGGCCGGCCGCCCAGACGGTGCGGTTGTGGGCCACCACCTGCGCGAGCACCGCCGTGGCCGCGGCGTACACCCACCCGGTGGCGACGATAGAGGCCGCATAGAACGCGGCACCGGCCCGGTCGACCGGGATGGCCAGGGTCGACGCCCAGATCCCGGCGCCGAGGAGCAGGAAGACACCGGCGACGACGACGAGAGTTGCCGTGACCGGGGCGAGCCGACCCGTCCTGGCGGACAGCAGGAGTTCCGTCCTGCCGGTCTCCTCCTCCCGGCGGGTGGACCGGGCGGTCAGGGCGATCGCCATGATCGGGATGGCGAACGAGGCGATGGACGCGTACTCGTTCATCATCACCCCGCCCAGGGTGTCGAGTCCGGCCACGCGGCCGTTGAGCATCACCATCGCCTCGCCGAGGGAGGCCGAGTAGGTGGCGAGTTTCTCCGGGGTGTCGTACAGCGCGGCGACCGAGACGCCGGTGACCAGGTACAGCGCGACCAACCCGACGACCCACGCGGCCGCGGACCGCCACCCCGTCCGCAGGTCGATCCGCACCAGCAGGCCGGTGCCGGCCAGCGCGGAGCTCACTGTGGACCGCCACCGGTCGTGCCCGCATCCGCGGGTCCCGTTGCGGGTCCGGCTGTGGATCCCTCACCGGCCCCCGCGCCCGAGTAGGCGCTGAGGAAGAGGTCGTCCAGGCTGGGCGGGGTGGCGGTGAGCGTGTGTATCCCGGCCGCGTGCAGGATCCCCGTCACCTCGCCGAGCCGCTGGGCGGGCACGTGGCAACGGACGTCGAAGCGCCCGTCCCCGGCTGACTCGAACCGCAGACCGTCGACCCCGTCGACGGCCTCCAGTGCGCGGGGGTCGGTGTCGGTGACGGCGTGGACCTCGGTGGTGGTGTGGCGACGCAGGTCGCCCAGGGTGCCCGAGCTGATCGTGCGGCCGTCGCGAATGATGCTCACCCGATCGGCCAGCGCTTCGACCTCGCCCATGATGTGGCTGGAGAGCAACACGGTGGAACCGCCGTCGACTGCTTCCCGGACACAGTCCTGGAACACCTGCTCCATCAGCGGGTCGAGCCCGGAGGTGGGCTCGTCGAGGACCAGCAACTCGGCTCCGGACGCCAGCGCGGCGACGAGCGAGACCTTCTGCCGATTGCCCTTGGAGTAGTCGCGGGTGCGTTTGGTCGGGTCCAGGCGGAAGCGGTCGATCAACTCCGCGCGGCGTGCCGGGTCCAGTCCCCCCAGCGCCCGACCCAGGATGTCGATGCACTGGCCCCCGGTCAGCCGCGGCCACAGCGTCACCTCCCCCGGGACGTACGCCAACCTGGAGTGAAGGTCGACCGCGTCCCTCCACGGGTCGCGCCCGAACAGCGTCGCGCGTCCGGAATCTGACCGCATGAGGCCCAGCAGGATCCTGATGGTGGTGGACTTGCCGGACCCGTTGGGTCCCAGGAAACCGTGTACCTCGCCGCGGCGCACCTGAAGATCCAGGCCGTCGAGCGCCCGCGTGGCCCCGAAGGTCTTGACCAGGCCCTCGACGTGCACCACCGGGTCCGAATCTGAACGCATGACCATTCCCTTCGTCGAATCCTCCCGACCATCCTCTCCATCCTCGGCACAATGTGGCAATGCTCTCTCCGATGTCCGGACACAGGACCTTCCGCCCTTCGATCACCGACCGCCTCACCAAGGCCGTCATGACCGCCTCGGGCTCGCTGCCCGGTCCGGTGATCCAGCTGGCCGGCGGCGCACCCCGACGAATCGATGGTCAGGTGCTGGACCCGCACTTCCAGGCCGGGGTCCGCGTGATGTCCCTGCTGTCCGAGGGCGAGTACGAGGACATGCCGCTCGAGCAGGCGCGCGAGACCGTCGAGCGGTCGGCGTACACCGTCTCGGGGAACCGGATCGAGCTCGCCGTCGTCAAGGACCTCGTCCTGCCGCTCGCCGGCACCGGCCGTCCAGGCGACGACACCGCCCGGGTCGACCTCCCGGCCCGGTTGTATTCCCCCGTCCACGGCGATGATCCTCTGCCGATGCTCGTGTACTTCCACGGTGGCGGTTGGGTGCTCGGGAGCATCGACTCCCACGATGCGACCTGCCGGTACATCGCCCGCATGGGTGGCCTCAAGGTGCTCAGCGTGGACTATCGATTGGCCCCCGAGTTCCTCTTCCCCACTGCAGCCGAGGACGCCGTGGCCTCGTTCCGCTATGTGCGGGACAACGCCGAGTCCCTCGGGGTGGACCCCACGCGAATCGCCGTGGGCGGGGACAGCGCCGGCGGCAACCTGGCGGCGGTGGTGTGTCAGCAGACCCGCGATGCGGGTGAGAAGACCCCCGACTTCCAGCTGCTGTTCGTCCCCGCGACCAACATGTCGGCGCGGACCCGCTCGTTCGAGTTGTTCGGCGAGGGGTTCTTCCTCACGGGGAAGAACATGGACTTCTACGAGAACACCTACCTGCGGTCGGACGCCGACCGTCTCGACCCCCGCGCCTCCCCCCTGCTGGCCGAGGACTTCTCCGGCTTGCCCCCGGCGCACGTCGCCACCGGCGGCTTCGATCCGCTACGCGACGAGGGCGAGGCGTATGCGCGGAAGATGGCCGACGCCGGGGTCAAGGTCTCGCTCCGGCGGCACTCCACGATGGTCCACCCGTTCGTCAACGCCGTCGGCGCGACCCCACTCGCCCGCGCCGCGCTGTCGGAGGCGGTGGGCGCGCTGCGGATGGGTCTGGCGTACTGAACCCTCGCCGAGAGTCGCCCCGGTCACGGTGTCGACCCGCTTACGGTGTCGCACCGGTAGACCGGACGCGTCGGTCCGCCCGGTAGCCCTCGGCCGCGAGCAGGGCCAGGGCGAGGCCGAGCAGGACAAAGGTGACGGTGTCGACCCCCCGGATCGTCTCCCCGAGCGCGAACGCCACGGCGACCAGCAGCACCGGTTCCAGGTACCCGAGGAGCCCGAACAGGGGAAGCGGGAGCAACCGCGACGCGGCGAGGTACGCCGCCATCGCCGCCGCCCCGGCGAGGCCCACCGAGAGAAGCGCGACGGTGCCCGCGACCGAGGACGGATGCTGGGTGCCGGACCAGATCAACCATCCGCTGACAGGCGTGAGCGCGGCGACCTCCCACCCGAACGCCATCGGCGCGTCCATGCCGACACGGCGGCGAACGACGAAGTAGACCGGGTACCCCGTACAGATCACGAGCGTCACCCAGGACACGCTCGGTGTGACCGCGATGTTGACGACGACGGCGACGGCGGCGATCCCCACAGCCACCCACTGCCAGGTGGACACGCGCGACTTGAGGACGACCCGGCTGCCGATCACCAGGGCCAGCGGCAGGAGCAGGAACCCGATCGACGCATCCAGGGCGTGGCCGTGCAGCGGTGCCCAGGAGAACAGCCAGAGCTGTACCCCGACCAGGGCGCAGAGCAGCCCGAACACCAGCGGAGACCACCACGTCCGCGTGAGGGCCGCCCACGAGTCACGGGCCATCGCGCGTCCCGAGGGGAAAATCAACACGAGGCTGTAGCAGGCGAAGGTCACCACGATCCGCCACCCGAAGATCACCTCGGCCGAGGCGTCGATCACCCCGGAGAGGTAGAAGATCAGGCCGAACAGGCTCGACGCCACGACCACGGAACCAGCCCCGCGCGCGGTATCGCCGATGGCCCCCGTCCGATTCATGGGGAAGAACATATAGTCGACCGGCCCGGTGCGGGTGGAGGCCCGCACGCGGTCGCCGTCTCATCAGCGGAGCGGGGGGCACGTCTTGGTGAACCTCCGGAGAGAGTTCGAGAACCCCTGCCAGGCCTTCAGAACGGTGGCTTCTCTCAGGTCGCCGGGGTCTACCGGCGGGATCGAAGGCCTCTGGAGCCGTCTGTGGAGGACTCGCGGGGGCGGATGGTGCGCGCAAATGAGATGACTCGAACCATTTTGAGCCCGGCGCAGGTGGACGAGCTGGTGGGCCTTTACGAGGCGGACGCGACGATAGTAAAGCTGGGTGAGCAGTTCGTCGCGCAGCGCCGAACTGCTGCCTCGCGTCTTCGGGCGTGGCATCGCTCACCTGACCGCTGGCGGCGTCCGCAACTGAACGAGATCGACCGATGAGCGCGCCGTCTCCGGGGACAAAAGTAGCGACATCCGAGCCCCGATCCACCGCCAGTACAAAGAGCTACTGCTAGACGCAGGTCCGCGCAATCACGCGTGCGTGGGCCTCCCGCTCGACTTAATCGATTGGGGTGAGGTCAAGCCCCTAGAAGTGG
>NZ_JAALDW010000301.1:0-3433 GCF_014145055.1 Dietzia sp. DQ11-38-2 | reverse complement strand
CCGATCTGACACTCAGGGAGCGCGGCGCGAGCTCTCCTCGCCACTGCCCCCGAACCACCACCGCCGGGCGGCCGCGGCGAGGAGCAACACCGCCAGCGCGCTCCACAGCAGGACATCGAATGTCCCGGCCTCGGGGGAGACGAGTTCGACCGTCGCCACCACGAGCGCGCCGATCCCCCCGAGCGTGGTGGCCAGCACGTACGCGAGGGTCTGCGGACCGCGCGGGCCGGGGCGGTGCGCACCGGACCCGGCGGCGGATCCGGAATCGTCCACAGTGGAGTCGCTGCGCGGGTGATCCGAGGGGACGCGGGAGCTCACGGGGCGACCGCCTCGTCGTCGTCGCCCCTCTCCCCTCCCCCGGGATCCGCCGCCAGGCCGTGTCGCATGCGGTGCTCCACCCTGTCCACCTTTCCGCGCAACTCACCTGAGCGGCCGGGCCTCAGGTCGGCCTTGAGGACCAGGCTCACCCGCGGGGACACCGCCAGCACGGCGTCGGTGGCGGCGCGGATGACGGGCATGACCTCGTCCCAGTCGCCCTCGATGGTGGTGAACATCGACGTGGTCTCGTGGGGCAGCCCGGAGGCGCGGACCACCCGGACCGCCTCGGCGACGGCCTCGCTCATGGACGCTGAATCGTCCGCGGTCGTGGTGGGTGCGACGGAGAACGCGAAGAGCATGTCCCCACGGTAATACCCGGTCCGTCAGCCGCGGGACACCTGCTGCGGCACCCCGGGGTCGTATCCGGCCCCGGCCAGCAGTTCCCGGACACGAGGGATGACCTTGCGCCCGTAGAGATCGATCGAGTTCATGAGGTGCTCGTGCGGGGTCGGCCCGCTGGCGTACTTGAGGTCGAAGCGGTCCAGCCCCAGCGTGCGCACGGTCGCGGCGATCTTCTGCGCGACGGTCTCGGGCGAGCCGACGTACATCGCCCCGGACCGCACCTCGCGGTGGAAGTCGGCCTCGCTCGCGTCCCCCCATCCGCGCTCGCGCCCGATCTGGTTGCGGTTGACCAACCAGTGCGGCAGCGCCAGGGCGGCGGCCTTCTCGTCGGTCTCCGCGACGAATCCCGGCGAGTGCACCGCGATCGGCAGCCGCGGGGCGTCGGTGCCCGCCAGCTGCGCATTCGCCTGGCGGTACAGGTCGGCGAAAGGCGCGAACCGGCCGGCGGGCCCGCCGATGATCGCCAGCATGAGGGGCATGCGGTAGCGGGCCGCACGCACCACGGATTCGGGACTGCCGCCCACCGCGATCCATGCGGAGAGCCCGTGCTCGGTCTCCGGGTAGACGCGCTGGTCTACCAGGGGCCGCCGTAGCTCGCCGGACCACGTCACCGGCGCCTCGGGCAACAGAGCCGCGAACAGGTCCAGTTTCTCGGAGAACAACTGCTCGTACTGCTGGAGGTCGAGCCCGAACAGCGGGAACGACTCGGTGAAGGACCCGCGCCCCAGCACCACCTCGGCGCGCCCGTTCGACAGGGCGTCGATCGTCGAGAAACGCTGGAACACACGGACCGGGTCGTCGCTGGACAGAACGGTGACCGCCGAACCGAGGGTGATGCGCTGCGTGCGGGTGGCGATCCCGGCGAGCACGACATCCGGGGCGGAGACCGCGAAGTCGGGGCGGTGGTGCTCACCCACCCCGAAGGCGTCGACCCCCACCTCGTCGGCGAGCACCGCCTGGTCGACGACATCCCGGATGACCTGGGCATGGTGGACGCGGGCGCCGCTGGAGTCGACCGTGGTGTCACCGAAGGTGTCGAGGCCCAGCGCGACGGACTGTGACGACGACGCGGGGGTGGAGGCGCTGTGCTGAGTCATTCCCCCATATTAGTTGACTTGTCAACCATAGTGTTCGCGCAGGTCCCGCACGCCCCTGCCGGGCCGGTCTACAGTTCCTCCATGACGTTCTCGGAGGCCGTGGAACTGGTGGGCAAGACGATCGACGCGGCGGGCGTGGCCGCCATCGTGGTGGGCGCGTTGGTGGCCGCCCTGTTCGCCCTGGACCCGCGCCGCCGGTCCGGCCCGGAGAACGACGCCTACACCGCGTTCCGTCGCCGACTCGGCCGCGCGATCCTGCTGGGGCTGGAGCTCCTGGTGGCCGCGGACATCATCCGGACCGTCGCGATCTCACCGAGCTACGACTCGGTGGGGTTGCTCGCACTCGTCGTGCTCATCAGGACCTTCCTCAGCTGGTCGCTCGAGCTCGAGATCTCGGGCCGGTGGCCGTGGCAGAAGGGAACCGGATCGCGCGGCGGGCGCGCCCGGCATGATGGAGACGACCGGGCGCGAGCCGACGTGCACGAGAGCGAGAGGACCACACCATGACCGCCAGTGATCACGGACCCCACCCCTACGTCGTCAACATCGAGGACGAGACCCTGTCCAACACCAACTACCGCACCACGCTGTGGACCGGAAAGCATATGCAGATGACGGTCATGGCGATCGCTCCCGGGGACGACATCGGCCTCGAGGTGCACGAGGACCACGACCAGTTCCTGCGCGTCGAGCAGGGCCGGGGTCGCGTCCAGATGGGGCCGGCCGAGGACCGGCTGGAGTTCGACGAGGAGGTCGGCGACGACTGGGTGATCCTCGTCCCCGCCGGGTCGTGGCACAACGTCACGAACATCGGGGACGAGCCGCTCAAGGTCTACTCCATCTACGCGCCGCCGGAGCACGCGCACGGCACCGTGCACGCGACCAAGGCCGAGTCGGACGCCGACGAGCACTGAACGACGGCGGGTCAGGCTCCGGCGGGATCCGCGCCCCTCCGGAGCCTGGTCGCCCGCACATACCTGGTGAGCATCCGGTCCATCAGCGCCGGCGACAGGCGCTGGAGCCGCCACGTCGCCCGCGCCCGGGCGGGTTCGATCACGAGAGCCCGGTTACTCCCGATCCCGCGCAGCACGCTCTGGGCCAGCAGGTCCGGGTCCAACGGTTCCCGCACACCCTGACCCTCCAGGTAGTAGTGCCGTCCGTCGAAACCCTCGAGCTCGCCCTTGTCCAGGATCGCGGTGTCCACCGCGGCCGGGCAGACCACGGTCACCCCCACGCCGTGGCCGGCCGCCTCCGCACGCAGCGAGAGCCCGAGCCCCACCACGGCGTGCTTGGTCGTGGCGTAGCTGGTGATCAGACCCGCAGGACACAGCCCGCCCATGGAGGCGGTGAGCACGAGCGACCCCGATCCCCGGCGGATCATCTCCGGGTACGCGGCGTGGACGCAGTGCACCACGCCGCGGATGTTCACGTCGATGATCGCGTCCCACTGCGCCAGGGTCAGCAACTCGGTGTCCCCGCCCCAGGTGATGCCGGCGTTGGCGAACATCAGGTCCAGACCACCGTGTTCGGCGACCACCTCGCCCACCAGGTCCGACACCGCCGCCGCGTCGGTGACATCGAGCGCGGCCGCCCGGGCGCTCCCGCCAGCCGCGGGG
>NZ_JAALDW010000300.1:3618-9655 GCF_014145055.1 Dietzia sp. DQ11-38-2 | reverse complement strand
CCGGCCCGGCCGCCGGCTCCGCGCCGCAGCCGTCGGACGACGATCCGGCCGGTGGTTCCCCGGCCGACAAGCCCTGACCTGCAGTTGATGGGTGAGCACGAGTCTCCGTGGAGAGTCGTCGCCTCTCCGCTGACCGGGCTGGGGCCGCTGGACGTCCACGCGCTGTACAAGCTGCGCGTGGACGTCTTCGTCGCCGAGCAGGACTGCCCGTACGCGGAGATCGACGACGTCGATGCCGACCCCGGCACCACGCACCTGATGGCCTGGGCTCGGGCCACCGAGTCCGGACCGGACGAGTTGGTGGCGACCCTGCGCGTGTTCGAATCGGGGGTCCACGGTGGGGTCATGCACCTCGGCCGTGTGTGTACGGTGCCCGGGTGGCGAGGGCGGGGGATCGCCGGTGCCCTGATCCGTCACGGCATCGGGCTCTGCGGCACGACGCCCGTCGAGATAGGCGCCCAGTCCCACCTCGAGGGGTGGTACGAGCAGTTCGGGTTCCTCCGGTGCGGACCGGACTACTTGGATGAACGGATCCCGCACCTGCCCATGCGGCGCGAACTCGTAAGATGAGGTGCGGCTCACCCCTCCCGACATCTTCCGAGGACACCACATGACGTCTGATGCTGCACCGCCGGCCACGGAACCTCTGGTCAAGGCTCTGCTCCCCGAGAGCGAGATGCCGACCCACTGGTACAACATCCAGGCCGACCTGCCCGAGCCGATGGCGCCGCATCTGCACCCTGGCACCAAGGAGCCGCTCGGCCCGGAGGACCTCGCCCCGCTCTTCCCCATGGCGCTCATCGAGCAGGAGGTCACCGGCGAGCGGTACGTCGAGATCCCGGAGGAGGTGCGGGAGATCTACCGCCTGTGGCGGCCCTCGCCCCTCATCCGCGCCCGCCGACTGGAAAAGGCGCTCGATACCTCCGCGAGGATCTTCTACAAGTACGAGGGCACCAGCCCGGTCGGCTCGCACAAGCCCAACACGGCCGTGGCCCAGGCGTACTACAACGCCGCGGAGGGAATTACCAAGCTCACCACCGAGACCGGCGCCGGGCAGTGGGGGGCCTCGCTGGCGTTCGCGGGCCAGGCCTTCGGCATCGAGGTGGAGGTCTGGCAGGTCAAGGCATCGTTCGAGTCCAAGCCGTACCGCCGCATGCTCATGGAGACCTTCGGCGCGTCCGTTCACCCCAGCCCCTCCGACCTGACCGAGGCCGGACGGTCCTTCCTCGCCAAGGACCCCCGGACCCCCGGTTCGCTGGGCATGGCGGTGTCAGAGGCGGTCGAGGTGGCCGCGGGCGATACCGAGGCCCGCTACTCCCTGGGGTCCGTTCTCAACCACGTGTGCCTCCACCAGACGATCATCGGCGAGGAGGCCCTCAAGCAGTTGGGAATGTTCGGCGAGATGGCCCCCGACTTCGTGTTCGGGTGCGCCGGGGGCGGCTCCAACCTCGCCGGTCTGGCGTTCCCCTTCATCCGCGAGAACCTGGCCGGCGCGCGGACGAGGATCGTCGCTGTCGAGCCGTCCGCGTGCCCCTCCATGACCGAGGGTGAGTTCCGCTACGACCACGGGGACGTCGCGGGGCTGACACCGCTCATGAAGATGTACACGCTGGGCCAGGACTTCGTTCCGGACCCCATCCACTCGGGCGGACTGCGATACCACGGGATGGCACCCCTGGTCAGTCACGTCAAGCACCTCGGGCTGCTCGACTCGATCGCGGTGGAACAGAACGTCGCCTTCGCAGCCGGTGTGGAGTTCGCCAAGGCCGAGGGAATCGTCCCCGCGCCCGAGTCCACCCACGCCCTCGCCGGAGCCCTCGACGAGGCCCGCAGGCACACCGGCGAGGCCGGCACGGGCCCGTCCATCGTGATCGGCCTGTCCGGTCACGGCTTCCTCGACCTCCCTGCCTACGAGTCGTACGTCCGCGGCGAGCTGGGCTGACCGACCCGCGCCAGCAGGGCACCGCGCCAACAGAGCCACCCCCGACCCGACCGATCCACTCTCACCACCAGGAGCCACCCATGGTCAACCCGATCGATTTCACCGACCGCGTCGCTATCGTCACCGGTGCCGGCGGCGGCCTCGGCCGCGCGTACGCCCTCGCCCTGGCCGAGCGCGGTGCCAAGGTCGTCGTCAACGACCTCGGCGGTGACGTCCACGGCGAGGGCGGCACGTCCTCACCGGCCCAGCGAGTCGTCGACGAGATCGTCGCGACCGGGGGCGAGGCGATCGTCGACGGCACCGACATCACCGACGAGGCCGCGGTCGACGCGCTGGTCTCCTCGGTCATCGACACGTGGGGACGCATCGACATCCTCATGAACAACGCCGGCATCCTGCGCGACAAGTCGTTCGCCAAGATGGACACCGACGACTTCCGCAAGGTCCTCGAGGTCCACCTCATGGGCTCGGTCAACTGCACCAAGGCCGTCTGGCCCCACATGGCCGAGGCCGGATACGGCCGCATCCTCATGACCACCTCGTCCTCGGGCATCTACGGCAACTTCGGCCAGAGCAACTACGCCGCCGCGAAGTCCGGCCTCGTCGGTCTCATGAACGTCCTGGCCATCGAGGGCGCCAAGAAGAACATCAAGGTCAACTCGATCGCGCCCACGGCCGCCACCCGCATGACCGAGGACCTCCTGCCGCAGCGAGTGCTGGACATCATGGGCCCGGAGACCATCGCACCCGGGGCGCTGTTCATGGTCAGTGAGGAGGCACCCACCAAGACCATCCTCGGTGCCGGCGCCGGGGTGTTCGCGGTCTCGCAGATGGTCGAGAGCCGGGGAATCTATCTCCCGGACAACGCCCGGACCCCGGAGGTCGTGGCCGAGCGGTGGAGCGAGATCGCCGACCTCACCGACGCCCAGACCCTGGAGGGCGCATTCGAGCAGACGTCCAAGTACGCCGCCCTCGCGGCGCGTGAACTGGGGCTGCACCTCGAGAGCTGATCACGCCCTCCCCCGCGCCACCGCGCGGGAGTCGTCACTCCTGGTCGGCGAACTGTGTCTCGTACAGCTCGGTGTACCGCCCACCCGCTGCCAGCAACTCGGTGTGGGTGCCCGACTCCACCACGCAGCCGTCCTCCAGCACGAGGATGAGGTCGGCGGCGCGGACGGTGGACAATCGGTGCGCGATCACCAGCGACGTCCGGTGGGACATTGCCTCGGTCAGGGCCTCCTGGACCGCGGACTCGTTGGTGGAGTCCAACGCGCTGGTGGCCTCGTCGAGGACCACGACGGACGGCTCCGCGATGAGCAGTCTCGCGATGGTCAGCCGCTGGCGCTCGCCGCCTGACAGACGGTACCCGCGGTCTCCGATGACGGTGTCCAGCCCGTCGGGCAGCGAGCGGACCAGGTCCTCCAGCCGCGCCCGGCGCAGGGCGTCCCACACGCGCTCGTCGGTGACCTCCGGGCGGGCGAAGGTCAGATTCGCGCGGATGGTGTCGTGGAAGAGATGGCCGTCCTGGGTGACCATGCCCACCGTCCGGCGCAGTGACGACGAGGTGACCCGACGCACGTCGAGGCCCGCGACCCGCACCGCCCCCGAGTCCACGTCGTAGAGGCGCGGAAGCAGCGACGCGATGGTGGACTTACCCGCGCCGGAGGACCCGACCAGGGCGAGCATCTGACCGGGATCGGCACGGAAGCTGATCCCGTGCAGCACCTCCTGGCCACCGCGGGTGTCGAGCACGGCGACCTCCTCGAGCGAGGCAAGGGACACCTTGTCGGCCGAGGGGTAGGAGAACCGGACGTCGTCGAACTCGATGGCGGCCGGTCCCTCCGGCACGTCGACCGCGTCGGGGGCGTCCTTGAGCAGCGGGTCCAGATCCAGGACCTCGAAGACCCGCTCGAAACTGACGACGGCGGTCACCACGTCCATCGGTGCGTTGGCCAGAGAGGTCAGGGGTCCGTAGAGGCGGGTCAGCAGGAGGGCGAGTGCCACGACGGACCCGGCGTCCATCCCGCCGGACAGGGCGAACCAGCCACCGATGCCGTAGACCAGCGCCAGTGCGAGGGTGGAGACCAGCGTCAGCGAGTTCATGAACACGCTCATCAGCAGCGCGGTCCGGACCCCGATGTCCCGAACGCGGCCCGCGCGGGAGGCGAACTCCGCGGATTCGGCGGCGGGGCGGCCGAAGAGCTTGACCAGGGTCGCGCCACCCGCGTTGAAGCGTTCCGTCATCTGGTCGTTCATCGACGCGTTGAGGTCGGAGGCCTCGCGACGCAGCCTGGCCAGACGCCGGCCCACGTAGCGCGCGGGGAACAGGAACACCGGCAGCAGCAGCACCGACATGAGAGTGAGTTGCCAGTTGATCCCGGCCATCACGACGAGGGTCAGGATGAGCTGGACGAGGTTGGACACGACCCCGGAGAGGGTGTCCGAGAACGCCCGCTGGGCGCCCATGACGTCGTTGTTGAGTCGACTGACCAGCGCGCCCGTGCGGGTGCGCATGAAGAAGGCGACGGGCATGGTCTGGACGTGGTCGAACACCGCACGGCGGAGGTCGAGGATCAGGCCCTCGCCGATCCGGGCCGACCACAATCTGGTCACCACCGCGTTGACCGCTTCGACGACGCCGATCACCGCGATGGCGGCGGCGAGGAGGAACACCACTCGCACGGCGGTGCCGTCCACGATCGCCGTGACGACGCGGCCGGCGAGCAGCGGGGTCACCACGGCGAGTGAGGCGCCGAAGACCGAGAGGATCAGGAACAGGACGATCCGCCTGGTGTGCGGTTTCGCGAACTGTCCGATCCGCCGGAAGTTCTCGCGGGTGAACACGCTGCGGTCGAGCGTAATGTTGTTGTTCTCGGCCCGCATCAGGGTGCGCATGGCGGCCTGCTGCATCGTCACGTCCGCCACTCCTCCTGCGTCGGAGAGGGGGTTTCCGACGACCTGTCGGTACAACCGCGTGTCCGGTGCCCTTATTCCACGGGTGCTGAGCTGACCGGGCCGCCGAGCCGACGACGCAGATGGGTCACGAAATAGCCACGTCTGGACAAAGTAAGAGATCGTGTCTAGACAACGCCACGGTTTTTGTCTAACCTCGACCACATGAAGTGGCGTATGCCACATCCCGAGTGAACTTCGGAGGTCGTGACGATGTCCAGCACCGAATACATCCGCCCCCGCGGCGGAGCCGATAATCCAGACCGGGACCACATGACGGCTCCCGCGGGGCAGGCCGACTCCCCCGTGGGGGACGCCACCGACGGAGGCGTCGAGCCCTACGCCTGGACCGACGTCAAGCGGTACCTGTGGCTGCTCGGGTTGATCCCTGCCATGGGCCTGTTCCTGTCGATGCCGTTCGTCATCGGGTTCAACTCGCTGGGTCTGGGGTGGGCCGCCACCGCCGCGTGGTTCCTGCTCCCCGTCCTGGTGTACATCGTGATCCCCCTCGGTGACCTGGCGATCGGCGCCGATGGAGAGAACCCGCCGGACGAGGTGATGGACAAGCTCGAAGCCGACCCGTTCTACCGGTGGTGCACCTATCTGTACATCCCCTTCCAGTACGCATCCCTCATCGTCGCCTGCTACCTCTGGACCGCGCAGGACCTGTCGTGGCTCGGGTACGACGGTGGTCTCGGGATCGCGGCGTCGATCGGCGTGGCCTGGACCGTGGCCATCACCGGGGGCATCGGGATCAACACCGCACACGAGCTCGGCCACAAGATCGCCGGGAGCGAGAAGTGGCTGTCCAAGGTCGCCCTGGCCACGACCGGGTACGGGCACTTCTTCATCGAGCACAACCGCGGACACCACGCCCGCGTGGCCACCCCCGAGGATCCGGCCAGCTCTCGCTTCGGCGAGTCGTTCTGGGCGTTTCTCCCGCGCAGCGTCGTCGGTTCCGCACGATCGGCCTGGCACCTCGAGGTCGAGCGTCTCGGCCGTCTGGGCAAGGGGCCGTGGACCATCCGCAACGACAACCTCAACGCGTGGCTCATGACGGTCGTCCTGTTCGGTGGGCTCATCGCGGTGTTCGGCTGGGAGGTCGCGCCGTGGCTCCTCGTGCAGGCGGTCTTCGGCTTCTCG